>NZ_JAWLDS010000009.1:0-70631 GCF_041686535.1 Aquicoccus sp.
GGACCTTGCGCATTACGACAAAGGATTTTGACATGACTGCCCGAATGACTCTTGCCGCCTGTGTCGGTATCGGCGTGGTCATGGTTTCCGGCCCGGTCTGGGCGCAGGCCCTGTCGTCCGACAACACCACCCGGATCGAGCAGGACGGCTTGGAGAATTCCGCACGGATCGACCAGGCGGGGAGTTCGAACACCGCAGGCACCGACGCAGATCCATTGTTGCAGCAGGGGGTCGAAAACGGCTTGACGATCCGTCAAACGGGCGAAAGCAACCAGGTGGGAGCGGGTCCCGAGGGCCTGCTTCAGGAAAACACTGCGCCGGGTCTGCCCGGCGTCAACATCGCGTGGATCGAGCAAGAGGGCGGCGGCAACCGCGTGGACGGGGTGCTGCAGCAGATCGAGGGCATTGTGCCCGGCGATGGCAACCGCCTGCTCGTTCTGCAGAACGACGGTGCCGGCTTCGGGTTCAACGTGATCGACCGCGTTCAGCAGATCCTGGGGGCCGGTCTGCCCGGCCAGTCGGCCGAAATCACCATGGACGGCACGGGCAACCGGATCGAGCTGATACAGCAGGACGGCCTGTCGAACCTGCGCCGCGAAGAGAACAGCATTTTCGCCTCGATCACCGGCACGGGCAATGGCACGCAAGACCTGCGCGGAGTGGCACAGGTGTCGGGGGTGCAGGCCAGCACGTTGGTGCAGACCGGTGGCAGCGAAGACACGCTGTCGAACGGCAACATCATGCAGCTGGAGATCCAGGCAAACGGCACCGCCTTTGGCATCCTGCAGCGCGGGCGGGGCAATCTGACCGGGCCGATCGTCATCGTTGGCGATGGAAACGCCATCGGTATCGACCAGGACGGGACCGACAACGAGCTGTCGCTTGGCCTTATCGAGGGCGCCGACAACGAGATCGGACTTGCGCAGTTCGGAACCAACACCGCGGCCTTGTCGCTCTTGGGCGAGAGTGACCGCAACTCGGTGCGGATCGACCAGATGGGCAGCAACGACGCCACGGTGACGGTCGAGGGCGATGACAACGTCCTGCTCACCGATCAGGGCTACCTGGCGGGTGCGGGTGGCACGAACAATGCCGAGCTGGGCGTGACGGGCAACGACAACCGTGCCGAGTTGGGCCAGAACGGTGACGGAAACACGATGGTGCTGTTGATCGAGGGCGATTTCAACAACAACGTTGCCGGCGGGTTCACCAGCGCGATCGTGCCGTCCGGCGCGCTTCCCGGCGTCTACATCCAGGCGGGCGTTCTGAACAGCGCCGTGGCCACCGTCGAGGGCGACGCGAACGTCAGTTCCTGGTTTCAGTCCGGCGCGCTGAACACCATCCTGATGACCGTGACGGGCGATGAAAACGAGGCTTATCTGCGCCAGATTGGCAATGGAAATTCTGCCGGGTTGAACCAGAGCGGCAGGAGCAACGTGGCGGTACTCCTGCAATAGAGACACCTGACATTCGCGAACCCCTGCCGATTTTCGGACAGTGGGCTGTGCCCTGCCTTTCGGTTCGGCACGCAAGCACGTCAGGCGCGATACAACATGGCCGACCCGGCTGCATTCTTGACCATCTGCCCGCGTGTCTTTAGGCGGGGCGGGACGGAAATTTCCAAAGGATGGACCCCATGAGTAACCCCTCGCTTCTTATCCTGCCCGGTGACGGGATCGGCCCGGAAGTCATGGCCGAGGTTTCCAAGGTCATTGATTGGTTTGGCGCCAAGCGCGATTTGAACTTCGACGTGAGCGAGGATCTTGTGGGCGGTTGTGCCTATGACAAGCATGGCGCCCCCCTGCATGATGATACGATGGCCAAGGCGCAGGAGGTTGACGCGGTGTTGCTGGGCGCCGTGGGTGGGCCAAAATACGACGACCTGGATTTCAGCGTAAAGCCCGAGCGAGGGCTGCTGCGCCTGCGCAAGGAGATGGACCTTTTCGCCAACTTGAGACCTGCACAGTGCTTCGACGCGCTGGCCGATTTCTCGTCGTTGAAAAAGGAGGTGGTGGCAGGACTCGACATCATGATCGTCCGCGAACTGACAAGCGGGGTCTATTTCGGCGAACCGCGCGGCATCTTCGAGGAAGGCAACGAGCGGGTTGGGATCAATACCCAACGCTATACCGAGAGCGAGATCGACCGGGTGGCGCGCGCGGCCTTCGAATTGGCGATGAAGCGCAACCGCAAGCTTTGCTCGATGGAAAAGGCCAACGTGATGGAGTCGGGCATCCTTTGGCGCGAGGTGGTGACGGAAGTGGGCAAGGACTATCCCGATGTCGAGCTGAGTCACATGTATGCCGATGCCGGCGCGATGCAGCTCACACGCTGGCCCAAGCAGTTCGACGTGATCGTGACCGACAACCTCTTTGGTGACCTGCTCTCTGATCTGGCGGCGATGCTGACCGGCAGCCTCGGGATGTTGCCTTCGGCCAGTCTTGGCGCACCGATGGAAAACGGGCGTCCCAAGGCGCTTTACGAGCCGGTGCATGGCTCGGCCCCCGACATCGCTGGGCAGGGCAAAGCCAATCCGATCGCGTGTATCCTGAGCTTTGCAATGGCGCTCCGCTATTCCTTTGGTGCGGGCGAAGAGGCGGCGCGACTTGAGCAGGCTGTGAATGCGGTTCTGGCCGACGGGCTGCGCACGGCGGACCTGCTGGGCGAGGAAGGCGTGAAACCGGTCTCGACCACCGAGATGGGCGATGCGATCGTTGCCAAGCTCGAGGAGTCACTCTGATCTTGGAAGGTCGAATTCGGTGGTAATTCGGCCCTGCTCAACCGCCAACAAGCCGGTTGAGCAAGACCACCTCACTTTCCTCCGATATGGGGGTTGCCCAAGTGTCGTTGTAAATCTTGCCGTCGATTGACACTGAAACCCCGCGGTCGAGCTGGGGCTTGAGTGCCGGGTAATCCCGCGCCAGCCCATCGAGAAGCTGCCGAAGGTTGGCGGCCTCGATCTCGACGGTCTGCTGGCCGTCCGCAAGCTCGGCCAGCGAGCCCCAGAGTCGGACCGCCACCACTTATTCCGCCTTCAGGGCTGCCAGAACCTTGGGCGGCGACATCGGCAGCGAAGTGAGCCGAACACCCGCCGCGCGGCTGACCGAATTGGCGATGGCCGCGAGTGGCGGCACGATCGACGTTTCGCCAACGCCACGCACACCATAGGGGTGGCCCGGGTTGGGAATCTCGAGGATCACCGGTTCGATCATCGGCAGGTCGGAGGCCACGGGAATGCGGTAATCGAGGAAGCCTGCATTCTGGAGCCGCCCGTCATCGCCATAAATGTATTCCTCGTTGATGGCCCAGCCGATACCCTGGGCGGCACCACCCTGGAACTGGCCTTCGACATAATCTGGATGCACCGCCTTGCCCGCATCCTGGAACACGGTATAGCGCAGCACCTTGACGGCGCCGGTTTCGGGATCGACCTCGGTGTCGACCATGTGGGTGGCAAAACTTACCCCCGCTCCCTCGGCATTGACCTCGTGATGCCCGGCGATCGGCCCACCGGTATTCGAGGCGATGGCGGCAATCTCCTTGATCGTCATCGGCGGGAACTTCCCGGCATTGGGTCCCGCGGGATGAGCGGCCCCGTCGCGCCAATCGACCGCCTCGGGGTCGATCCCCCATTTCATCGCGGCGCGTTCCTTCATGATCTGGATCGCATGGCGGGCGGCCTTGATGGTGGCTAGGCCGACCGCGAAAGTCACGCGAGAGCCGTCGGTCACTTCGTTCTGGCCAAGACTTGCCGTGTCGGCGATGATGGTGCGGACCTGATCGAGCGGCACGCCGAGTTCCTCGGCGGCCATCATCGTCATCGAGGCGCGCGAGCCGCCGATATCGGGGTTGCCCTCTGAGAGCGATACGGTGCCATCGGGGTTGACCATCAGCGAGACGCAGGTATCGCCGCCGAAGTTGAACCAGAAGCCACAGGCCACGCCGCGCCCCTGGTTGGGGCCAAGTGGCGCGCTCCAGTGCGGGTGCGATTTCGCGGCGTTGAGCGTCGCTTCGAGGCCGATGGCGGGATATGTCGGGCCATAGGAGGATTTCGTACCTTCCCGCGCGGCGTTTTTCAGGCGGGTTTCCAGCGGGTCGAGATCAAGTTTCTGGCAAAGCTCGTCGATCACCGACTCGACCGGATAGGCCCCCATCGGTGCGCCAGGGGCGCGATAGGCGGCGGCCTTGGGCCGGTTGGTCATCACCTCGAAGCCCTCGGTGCGGACGTTTTCAAGGTCGTAGGGCGCAAAGCCGCACATCGCCGACAGGAACGCGATGCCGCCTGGATAGGCGCCGGCCTGAAGCCGGTAGCTGGCGGTGGCGCCGGTGATCGCGCCGTCCTTGGTCATGCCGATCTTGACATCGACAGAAGAGGACGCCGTGGGGCCGGTGGCGCGGAACACCTCGTCGCGACTCATGACCAGCTTGACCGGCTTGCCAGACTTGCGCGCGAGCATCAGCGCGGTAGGCTCCATCCAGACATGGGTCTTGCCGCCAAAACCGCCACCGATTTCCGAGGCGGTTACACGCAATTGTCCCGCATCGAGGCCAAGAACCCCGGCACAAACGTTGCGCACCATGTAATGGCCCTGCGTGCAGACCCAAAGATCGCCCTGACCATCGGACCCGAGCGTGGCGAGGCAGGCATGTGGTTCGATATAACCCTGATGTGTTGCCGCGGTCTTAAAGCTGCGCTCGACGATCAGGTCGGCCTTCTCAAAGCCTGATTCGGGGTTGCCATGACCGTATTGTGAGCGACCTGTCACGTTCTCGGAATAGCCTTCGGGCACGTTTTCCTGTTGCCGGCCGGTTTCGACCACCGGGGCGCCGGGCTTCATGGCCTCGTCAACATCCGTGACATGGGGCAGCACCTCGTAATCGACCTCGATCGCGGCGAGCGCCGCACGGGCGATGGATTTCGAGGTGGCGGCGACGGCGGCGACGGCATGGCCGTCATAGCGCGCCTTGCCACCGGCCATGCAGTTGTCGAGGATGTCAGCCATGTCGGCATCATCGGGCTGATGGGTGAAATCGGCGCGGGTGATCACGGCCTTGACGCCCTTCATGGCACGGGCCTTGGAGGTGTCGATGCCCTTGATCCGGGCATGGGCGTGAGGGCTGCGCAGTATTGCGCCCCAGAGCATGCCGGGGGCTGATATATCGGCGCCGTAGCGGGCCTTGCCCGTCACCTTGTCAATGCCATCGGGGCGGATCGGCCGGGTTCCGACGACCCGGAAATCGCGGGATTGATATTCGTCCTTCGGCATCAGGCGGCCCCCCTCATGTCGGCGGCGGTGTCCATCACCGCGCGGATGATCTTGTCATAACCCGTGCAGCGGCAGAGGTTTCCGGCAAGCCAGTAGCGCACCTCTTCCTCGGACGGGTTCGGGTTGCGTTCCAAAAGGTTCTTTGCAGCGACGAGAATGCCCGGGGTGCAGATCCCGCATTGCAGCGCCGCGTGTTCAAGGAATTTCTGTTGCAGCGGGTGAAGTTGGTCGCCCTGGCCCATGCCTTCGATGGTCTCGATCGCGCGGCCTTCGGCCTCGGCGGCGAGCATCAGGCAGGAACAGACAAGGCGACCATCGACCACGACGCTGCAGGCGCCGCAATCACCGGTGCCGCAGCCTTCCTTGCTGCCGGTCATGTCGAGATGATCGCGCAGCACGTCAAGCAGGGTTTCGTCGGCCTCGCAGAGATATTCGGTCTCGTCGCCGTTGATGGTCGTGGTGATATGGATCTGGGACATCAGCTGTCTCCTCTGGCGCGGGCGAGTGCAATCTTGGCGGCGCGTTTCGCGAGAACGCCGGCCACGTCCTTGCGGAAGGCGACGGTGCCGCGCTTGTCATCGATGGGTTTGGCCTCGGCCGATGCCGCGGCAGCGAGCGCGTCCAGCGCGGCGTCGTCCCCGGCGGTGCCGATGAGCGTGTCGGCGCAGGATTGCGACAGGATCACGGTGGGTGCGACCGCTCCGAGCGCGACACGGGCATCGGAAATTTTTCCCTGATCGTCGAGGGTTACGTATATGCCACAGCCGACCACGGCGATGTCCATCTCGGTGCGCGGGATGAAGCGCAGATAGGCGTCGCCGGAGCGGGCGGGCTTGGGGGGCAGGTGAATGGAGGTGACAAGCTCTCCCTTGCTGAGCGAGGTCTTGCCGACCCCGGTGGGGATGTCCTCGACCGCAACGTCGCGGGTGCCGTCGGGGCCGGCGATGCGCGCGGTTGCGCCGGCGGCCACCATGGCGGGCACGCTGTCGGCGGCAGGCGAGGCGTTGCAGAGATTGCCTGCCAGCGTGGCGCGGCCCTGGATCTGGGTCGAGCCGATCAGGTCGGCGGATTCGACCACACCGGGCCAGTCGGCCTTGAGGGCGGCATGCTCGTTCATCTCGGCCGAGGGCACGGCCGCGCCAATGCGCCAGCCGCCATCCTCTTGGGAAATAACGGTCATTTCCGCTATACGCTTGATGTCGATGATGGTGCTGGGCGCGATATTCCCGGCGCGCAAACGCACCAGGAGATCAGTGCCGCCGGCCAGAAGCCTGGCCCCCGGGTCGGCGGCGAGAAGCGCCACGGCTTGGTCGACGGATGTCGGGGTTTCAAATCTCATTCTCTTCAGCTCTCTGCTTGGCCACGTAAGACCTGGCGTCACGGGGCGGGGTCGCACGGACCCCTCTGTCCGACAGAGTGTTGCGACTCGGCTGATTTGGCAACCCCCGTTGCGCTGGCCCACTCCGGAGGGGTTAACGCGATTTTTCGGCGAAAAACCGGGGGTGATCTTCGGCTGCCGCCCGGCTGCCGGGCGTGCACCGCCGCGTTGCAGCGAAATGGTTCGCCGAAATGGTAAACGCAGCGCGCGGTGGTGGGTGAGGATGAGTATTTTGCCAAGAAAGAGACAGGGCCGCGGGCTGCCTGTCGACCTGAAATGCCCGGGATGGACAGGTGCAAAAAACCGGGCGCGGAGATGACCCGCGCCCGGTTTCAAAGGTCTGAGGTTTTCCGTGGCCGCGATCAGGCCAGGTCGAACCGGTCGGCCATCATCACCTTGGTCCAGGCGGCCACGAAGTCGTTGACGAATTTCTCTTTCGAGTCGTCCTGGGCATAGACCTCGGCATAGGCGCGCAGGACCGAATTCGAACCGAACACGAGGTCGGCGCGGGTGGCGGTCCAGCGGGTCTTGCCCGAAGCACGCTCCACGACCTCGTAGAGGTTCGAGCCTTTCGGTTCCCACTTGTAGTCCATGTCGGTCAGGTTGACGAAGAAATCGGTCGTCAGGGCGCCCTCGTTGTCGGTGAAGACGCCGTGCTTGGTGTCGCCATGGTTGGTGCCCATCGCCCGCATGCCGCCGACGAGGACGGTCATCTCGGGTGCGGTGAGGCCCATGAGCTGTGCGCGGTCGAGCATCATTTCCTCGGGCGAGACCACGTAATCCTTTTTCAGCCAGTTGCGGAAACCGTCGGAGACGGGTTCGAGCCACTTGAAGCTGTCGGCGTCGGTCATCTCGTCAGTGGCGTCGCCGCGACCCGGGGTGAAGGGCACCTCGATGTCGAAGCCTGCGGCCTTGGCGGCCTGTTCGACGCCGAGATTGCCGGCCAGCACGATCACGTCGGCCACGCTAGCGCCGGTATCCTTGGCGATCGGCTCCAGCACCGAGAGCACCTTGGCCAGGCGTTCGGGTTCGTTGCCTTCCCAGTCCTTTTGCGGGGCAAGGCGGATGCGTGCGCCGTTGGCGCCGCCGCGATAGTCCGACCCGCGGAAGGTGCGGGCGCTGTCCCATGCGGTGGCGACCATCTCGGCGACCGAAAGACCGGCATCGGCGATTTTCGCCTTGACCGCCGCGACATCATAGTCGGCGTTTCCCGCGGGGATCGGATCCTGCCAGATCAGGTCTTCCTTGGGGGCCTCGGGGCCGAAATAGCGCTCTTTCGGGCCCATGTCGCGGTGGGTCAGCTTGAACCATGCGCGGGCGAAGGCATCGTCGAATTCCTTGGGGTTGTTGTAGAACCGCTCGGAAATCTCGCGATACTTGGGATCCATCTTCATGGCCATGTCGGCGTCGGTCATGATCGGGTTGTGACGGATCGACGGGTCGGTCGTATCGACGGGCTTGTCTTCTTCCTTGATGTTGACCGGTTCCCATTGCCATGCGCCGGCGGGGCTCTTCTTGAGTTCCCACTCGTAGTTGAGCAGCAGTTCGAAATAGCCGTTGTCCCACTTGGTCGGGTGGGTGGTCCAGGCGCCCTCGATGCCCGAGGTCACGGCGTTGGTGGCCTTGCCGCCCATCTTGGGGTTGGTCCAGCCAAGGCCCTGTTCTGCGACATCCGCGGCTTCGGGTTCGGGGCCGAGGAGTTCGGCATCGCCATTGCCGTGGGTCTTGCCGACGGTGTGGCCGCCGGCGGTCAGGGCGACGGTTTCCTCGTCATCCATGGCCATGCGGGCGAAGGTTTCGCGCACCTGCTCGGCGGTCTTGAGCGGATCGGGTTCACCGTTCACGCCCTCGGGGTTGACGTAGATCAGGCCCATCTGCACCGCGGCGAGCGGGTTTTCCATCGTGTCGGGCTTGGACACATCGCCATAGCGTTCGTCGGAGGGCGCAAGCCATTCCTTCTCGCTGCCCCAGTAGGTGTCTTTTTCCGGGTGCCAGATGTCTTCGCGACCGAAGGAGAAGCCGAAGGTCTTGAAGCCCATGGATTCGTAGGCGACGTTGCCCGCCAGAATGATGAGGTCGGCCCAACTGATCTTGTTGCCGTATTTCTTCTTGATCGGCCAGAGCAGGCGGCGCGCCTTGTCGAGGTTGGCGTTGTCGGGCCACGAGTTCAGCGGCGCGAAACGCTGGTTGCCGGTTCCGGCGCCACCGCGGCCATCTGCCACACGGTAGGACCCTGCGGCGTGCCATGCCATGCGGATCATGAGGCCGCCATAGTGCCCCCAGTCGGCCGGCCACCAGTCCTGGCTGTCGGTCATCAGCGCGGTGAGGTCGGCCTTGAGCGCGTCAACGTCGAGCTCCTTGAGCGCCTCGTGGTAGTCGAAATCGCCAAGCGGGTTGGTTTTGGTATCATGCTGATGCAGGATGTCGAGGTTGAGCGCGTTGGGCCACCATTCCATCACATCCGCGCCGGTCGTCGTCAGCGCCCCGTGCATCACCGGGCATTTGCCCGACTTGTCCATGTCGTTTCCGTCCATCTTGCTCTCCCATCGTGGTTTACGAGTTGTCATGCGCCCGGGTCGCGATGTGCCCCGGATAAGTTCAACCATCACGGCACCTGCCTGTATCGGGCATGATGTCGTAGCACGGCTGATTCTCTTTCTGGAATGAATCTAACAAACTCTGACCATTGGTTTAAGTTGCATTTCCTGATTCGGCAGATAAGTTTTGCTTATGAAAAATCTGACCTTGAAGCAGTTGCGCTATTTCATGGCGCTGGCCCGGCACGGGCATTTCGGGCAGGCGGCAGAAGCCTGTGCCATATCGCAACCGGCACTTTCGATGCAGATCAAGGAGCTGGAGGAAGCGCTGGGCACACCCCTGTTCGAGCGCGGGGCGCGGCATGTGCGCCTGACCGGGTTCGGCGAGCTCTTCGAAGAGCGGGTGCGCGGGGTCTTGAGGGATGTTGACGAACTCGGCGATCTGGCGCGTGCGTCGCAAGATCGGCTGGTCGGGCGGCTCAGGATCGGGGTCATCCCGACGATTGCGCCCTATCTTTTGCCGCGGATCATCGGCGATCTGACCGCGGCCTTTCCCGAGATCGACATCCAGGTGCGCGAGACCATGACCCCGAAGCTCGTCCGGGAGCTTTCCGACGGGCTTCTGGATACGGCGATCGTGGCATTGCCCGTGTCCGAACCCGGATTCGCGGAGGTGCCGATCCTGACCGAGAACTTCGTGCTGGTGCGGCCCGAGGCCCAGGCGGGGCAGCCCGTGCCCTGTCGCGAAGGGTTGCGCGAGATGCGGCTATTGCTGCTCGAGGAGGGGCATTGCTTTCGCGATCAGGCGCTTTCGTTTTGCAGCATACCTTCGGGCCGGCCGCGCGAGGGGCTTGACGGGAGTTCGCTCTCCACGCTGGTGCAGATGGTGGGGGCCGGAATCGGGGTGACCTTCATCCCGGAAATGGCGGTCGAGGTCGAAACCCGATCGGCCCGCGTGTCGGTCGCGCGGTTCGACGATCCGCAGCCGAGCCGCACCATCGGCATGATCTGGCGCCGGTCGACACCGCTTGCCGGGCAACTGGAGCGGATCGCGCAGGTAATCCTTCCGGGCTGCCGGGCGGCTTGAAACGCAGAACGACCGATCGGGAGCGTCCGTTCAGCTGGGCCGCCGGGGGGGCGAAGTCACGCGCTCCCGGGCCATCACGCACGTTGAGCGAGCTCCGCGGTCGGACTCAAAAGCTCTAATTTGTTCGTAATATCAGAGATTTGGTCCGCTTCCTTTCGTTGGATTTGACATCTGCGGCAAGCATGTCATCGTAGTGAGACACTGTCGGCGGATCTGCCGGTGCGCAATTGGTGGCACCCGACCCGTCGTGAAAACGCATCACGAGGGCCAGATTGGCCCGGTGCGTCCCCCGGGGCAAGAGTCCGAGTGGGGGTAAAAAGCAAAGATTGTCCTCGTATTCCAGTGCGACCTGCGCTGGCTTAGTTGTACGATTGAAACAGAAAGGGAGACGACATGAAAATCACGAAACGCGTGCTCACAGGAGCGGCGGCAGCCGCGGCATTGGCCGCGAGCATGACAGCGGCACAGGCCGAAACCTGGCGCTATGCCTTCGAAGAAGCGATCACCGACGTGCAGGGCGTGTTCGCGACCAAGTTCAAGGAAGAAGTCGAGGCGAATTCGGACCACGAGATCCAGCTTTTCCCTTACGGGACGTTGGGGGAGTCTGCCGACACGATGGAACAGACCCAGGACGGCATCCTTCAATTCGTTGACCAGTCGCCGGGGTTCACCGGTTCGCTGATCCCCGAGGCGCAGGTCTTCTTCGTCCCCTACCTGCTGCCGCAGGACACCGAGGAGCTGGGCGAGTTCTTCCGCACCTCGAAGGCGATCAACGAGATGTTCCCCAAGTTCTATGCCGAGCAGGGGCTTGAGCTTCTCAAGATGTTCCCCGAGGGCGAGGTCTGCATGACCACCAAGGAGCCGGTGAGCGAACCGGCGGACCTCAACGAGGTCAAGTTCCGGGTCATGACCAACCCGTTGCTTGTGGAGAACTACAAGGCTTTCGGGGCGACCCCCACGCCGCTGCCCTGGGGCGAGACATATGGCGGCCTGCAGACCGGCATCATCCAGGGCCAGGAAAACCCGATGTTCTGGATCGAGTCGGCCAAGATGTATGAGGTGACGGACGTCATTACCTGCGTCGGCCACAACAACTTCACCACCGCGGTGATGGCCAACAAGGACTTCTATGAGGGGCTGTCGGAAGAGGATCAGCAGGTGATCCAGGACGCGATGGACGCGGCCTTCGAACACATCATCGACTATCAGAAGGGTCTGCACGAGGAGAGCCTCGAGAAGATCCTCGAAGCCAAGCCCTCGATGGAGGTCAACGTTCTTGACGAGGAAGAGCGTGCGCCCTTCGTGGCCGCAGCCGAAGAGGTCGAAGCGAAGTTCATCGAGATGACCGGCGACAGCGGTGAGGATCTGCTCGAGCAGTTCAAGGCCGACCTCGAAGCCGTGACCAACTAAAGCTCGAAACGACGGGATGCGCCCGGCAACGGGCGCATCCACATTCCAACAAATTTGCATTACAACAAGGTTCAGACAGGGACAGTTCGGTGGAAGATGAAGAAAAGCGCAGCCAGATCCAACTCAGCCAGCTGCAATCCCAGACAGATACGACCGGAACCGACGATGCCGCGCTCGAGGTGTATCAGTCCACGTTACCCGGTTTCCTAGGAACAATCGACACAGCGATCGGCCGGATAGAAAGTGTCTTTCTGGCCGTTGGCGTTCTCTTGATGGCGCTCAACACGGTGTCCAACGTGATCGGGCGCTTTATCTTTCAGAACTCGATATTCTTTTCCGAAGAACTCAACCGGATCCTGATCATCCTGATCACATTCGCGGGTATTTCCTATGCCGCGCGCCATGGGCGGCATATCCGCATGTCGGCGATTTTCGATGTCTTGCCGGTCAAGCCGCGCAAGCTGTTGATGATCATCATCGCCCTGGTGACGGCGGTCTTCATGTTCGGGCTGGCGTGGTACTCGTTTCAATACATCCTCACACAGGCAGGTCGCGGGCGGGTGCTTTCATCGTTGCAGATCCCGGTCTGGATGATCCTCGTGTGGGTGCCGATCGGCTTTTTCATGACCGGGCTGCAATACGTGCTGACCGCGATCAAGAACATGATCGAGAAGGACATCTACCTCTCGACCAATGTTCTGGAAGGCTATGACGACGAAGAGCTGGAGATCTGATCCATGGCAGTGACAATCTTTTCCATCATGATCGTTCTCCTGTTGCTGGGCTTTCCGATGATGGTCCCGCTGATCGTCGGGTCCTTCGTGGGGTTCTATTCGATGTTCGGCGGCATGGGGCAGATGGAAACCATGGTGCAACAGATGATGGCGGGTATCCGGCCTGCCTCTCTGATCGCGGTGCCGATGTTCATCTTTGCGGCCGATATCATGACGCGAGGCCAGTCAGCGGGGCGGCTTATCGACCTCGTGATGTCGTTTGTCGGCCATCTTCGGGGCGGGCTGGCCGTGTCCACGGCTGCCGCCTGCACGATGTTCGGCGCGGTCTCGGGCTCGACCCAGGCCACGGTGGTTGCGATCGGCGGCCCGCTGCGCCCGCGGATGCAGAAGGCCGGCTACAATGACAGTTTCATCCTCGCGCTGATCGTGAATTCGTCGGACATCGCCTTCCTTATCCCGCCCTCGATCGGGATGATCATCTATGGCGTCGTCTCGAACACGTCGATTGCCGAGCTGTTCATCGCCGGGATCGGGCCGGGGCTGCTGATCCTCGTGCTGTTCTCGATCTATTCGTGGATCTACGCGGTGAGAAACAACGTCCCGACCGAGGAGCGTGCCACGTGGGGTGAGCGGGGGCAGGCGCTCAAACGGGCGCTTTGGCCGATGGGCTTTCCGGCGATCATTATTGGCGGCATTTATGGCGGCATCTTCTCGCCGACCGAAGCCGCGGCGGCCTGTGTGCTCTATGCGATCATCCTGGAAATGCTGGTGTTCAAGGAAATGGATTTCCAGGCGCTTTACGATACGGCCAAATCCACCGGGCTGATCACCGCCGTGGTGTTCATTCTCGTGGCGGCCGGGATGGCATTTTCCTATATCATCTCCTTCGGAC
Source organism: Aquicoccus sp. (assembly GCF_041686535.1). NCBI lineage: Bacteria > Pseudomonadati > Pseudomonadota > Alphaproteobacteria > Rhodobacterales > Paracoccaceae > Aquicoccus > Aquicoccus sp. The sequence continues at coordinate 13,306 of NZ_JAWLDS010000009.1, forward strand.
AGATCCCGCAAGCGATCCTGTCGGGCATCGGCATCGACGAGATGGGCCGGATCGGTGTTCTCGTGGTGATTTCGATCGCGTTCTTCATCGGCTGCATGTTCGTCGATCCGATCGTGGTGATCCTCATCCTGGTGCCGATCTTCGCGCCGGTGGTCAACGCGATCGGGCTCGACCCGGTCCTCGTGGGCACGATCATCACCTTGCAGGTGGCGATCGGATCGGCCACGCCGCCCTTTGGCTGTGACATCTTCACTGCCATCGCCGTCTTCAAACGCCCCTACTGGGAGGTCATTCGCGGCACGCCGCCCTTCATATTGATCCTGTTTTGCGTCTCTGCCCTGTTGATCTTCTTCCCGGACATCGCGCTGTTCCTGCGTGACGTGGCCTTTGACAAGTAGCTGAGAGGAGGACGAGGATGTTCAAACGGATACTTGTGCCTTTTGACGGGTCGAAGGGTGGCGAGAAGGCATTGCACAAGGCTGTGGAACTGGCTGAACTGTGCGGCGCGGAGATCAACGTGCTGACCGTCTATCGCCACCACGGGATGCTCGAGGCATCGTTCTCGATGGTGCGGGCCTCGGACCCGGGGCGGATGGATGACGCGATGCGCGATCATGCCAGGGAAGTGGCCGAATTCGCCAAGGAACAGGCAAAGAAGGGCGGGGCCTCGCCGGTTCGTGCCTTTGTCAAGTCGGGGCAGCCCGCCCGAACGATCGTGCGTTTCGCGAATGAGCATGAGTGCGACCTGATCGTTCTGGGTGCGCGCGGCATGGGATCGGTCGAGGGCTACCTGCTCGGCTCGGTGTCGCACAAGGTGACCGGGCTCGCGCCGATGCCGGTTCTCGTGGTCTAGCGCGAAGCCTCCAGAGAAAACGAAGAGGCCCTGCCGGGATGCTCCGGCAGGGCCTTTCCTTGTCCGGCGCGGGGGCCGATCAACTCGGGTCGGCGATGGTGCGCAGGTAAGGCAGCTTGAAATCGACATTGCCGAATTTCTGCTTGGCCTCCTCGTCCGAGAGGGTGAGGGCGACGATCACGTCCTGCCCCTTGACCCAGTTGGCGCCGGTAGCGATGGGGGTTTCATAGGTCGCCTGGAGCGCGTCGAGCGCACGCAGCACCTCGGCGAAGTTGCGGCCGACCGACATCGGGTAGGTCATGATCAACTGCACCTTCTTGTTGGGCGCGATGATGAAGACAGAGCGCACCGAGGCGCTGTCGGCGGCGGTGCGCCCATCGGGCAGATAGGCCTCGGCCGGCAGCATGTCGAAAGCCTTGGACACTTCGAGCGAGGTGTCGGCGATGATCGGAAAATCCGCCTCGGCCCCGGCATATCCCGAGATGTCGGATTTCCATTGCACATGCTCTTCGGCGCCATCGACCGACAGGCCGATGACCTTGGTGCCGCGCTTTTCCCATTCCTTGGCCAATTGCGCGACGGCGCCGAACTCGGTGGTGCAGACGGGGGTGAAATCCTTGGGGTGCGAGAACAGGATCGCCCAGCTGTCGCCGATCCAGTCGTGGAAGGTGATCGTGCCCTGATCGGTTTCGGCGGTGAAGTCGGGGACGGTCTCGTTGATGCGAAGGCCCATGCCGGAAGGTTCCTTTCGTTGTCGTGACTGTTGTTGCAATATCCAATTACCCTGTTCCGCAGCGTTTTGCAGCCCGTGTCTTGCAGCCCGGCGGTCTGAGTGACAGAGTGCCGCAGACCGGATTCCCGGGCAGTTCTGCCCTCAGCACGAATGGGAGAGACCAGATGATCGAAAAGCGTCAGTTTTATATCAACGGTGAGTGGGTGGACCCCAAAGAGGGCCGCGAGCATCACGTGATCGACCCTTCGACCGAAGAGCCTGCGGCGGTGATCTCGCTTGGCGGGCAAGCCGATACCGATGCGGCGGTGGCCGCGGCCAAGGCGGCCTTCCCGGGCTGGATGGCCACCCCCAAGGAAGAGCGTATCGCGCTTCTGGAAAAGCTGATCGAGATCTACAAGGCCCGCGCCGAGGAAATGGCCGAGACGATCACCATGGAGATGGGTGCGCCCATCGAGATGTCCAAGACCCAGCAATGGGGCGCGGGCTATGGTCACCTCAAGAATTTCGTGCGCGCGGCCAAGGGGTTCGAGATGATCCGCCCGCTGGGCGATCATGCCCCCAATGACCGGATCATCTATGAGCCGGTGGGCGTTGCGGCGCTGATCACGCCGTGGAACTGGCCGATGAACCAGATCACGCTCAAGGTGGGCGCGGCGGCGGTTGCCGGTTGCACGATGATCCTCAAACCCAGCGAGGAAACGCCGCTCGATGCGATGCTCTTTGCCGAGATGATCGACGAGGCAGGTTTCCCCAAAGGTGTGTTCAACCTCGTGAACGGCGATGGTGCAGGCGTGGGCAGCCAACTTTCGGCGCATCCGGGGATCGACATGGTGTCGTTCACCGGCTCGACCCGGGCCGGTATCCTGATTTCCAAGGCCGCGGCCGATACGCTCAAGAAAGTGCATCTCGAGCTCGGTGGCAAGGGCGCCAACGTGATCTTTGCCGATGCCGATGAAAAGGCGGTCAAGCGTGGCGTCATCCACATGATGAACAACTCGGGCCAGAGCTGTAACGCGCCCAGCCGGATGCTGGTCCAGCGCGAGAAATACGATCAGGTCGTGGAAGAGGCGGCCAGCGTGGCCAACTCGATCAAGGTCGGCAACCCCCACGAGGAAGGCCGCCATATCGGCCCGGTGGTGAACGAGACCCAGTGGAACAAGATCCAGGACCTGATCCAGGTCGGGATCGACGAAGGCGCGCGCCTTGTCGCCGGGGGCACCGGTCGGCCCGAGGGCCTCAACAAGGGGTATTACGTCCGGCCCACCGTCTTTGCCGACGTCAACAACCAGATGCGGATCGCGCGGGAAGAGATCTTTGGCCCGGTCTTGTCGATCATCCCCTTCGAGAACGAGGAAGAGGCGATCGAGATTGCCAATGACACGCCCTATGGCCTGACCAACTATGTCCAGACGCAGGACGGCGCACGGCTCAACCGGATGGCGCGCAGCTTGCGTTCGGGCATGGTCGAGATGAATGGCCAGCCGCGCGGTGCCGGGGCGCCCTTCGGCGGGATGAAGCAGTCGGGCAATGGCCGCGAAGGCGGTGTCTTTGGCATCGAGGATTTCCTTGAAGTGAAGGCGGTTTCGGGCTGGTCGAACGAGAACGACTGATCCAATCGGATGGACTGCGACATGATCCGGGGCTATCACGGCCCCGGATTTTCTTTTGGGTGCACGATGACCGAGACCACGATCACATTCGTTGCCGAGACGGTGCACAAACGTGACGTGTTCTCGGAAACCATATCGGGGCACCTGGCCGAACGGCCGGAGTTGAAGGTGGTTCTGCGCAAGCTTGACGGGGTGCCGTGGTGGGCGCGCCCGGTGGCGTGGGTCCTGGCCCGGCGCGAGATCGCCGGTCTGCGCGCGGTGGACGGGATCGAGGGGGTGCCCGCGCTCTTGCGGGTGGATCGCGAGGGGTTGTTGCGCAGCTGGTCGCAGGGAACACCCCTGCAACTGGCCAAGCCGGATCACGCGGAATGGTATCGCGATGCCAAGCGGCTCTTGCGCGAGATGCGGCGGCGGGGGGTCACGCATAACGACATCGCCAAGCCGCAGAACTGGTTGATGACGCCCGAGGGCCGGGCGGCGGTGATCGACTTTCAACTGGCCTCGGTTCATCGGCGGAAGGGCAAGATTTTCAAGGTAATGGCGCGGGAGGACCTGCGCCACCTGCTGAAACAGAAGCGCCGCTACGCGCCGCATCTTCTGACCGCATCGGAGCGGCGGATGCTCGAGCGCAAGGCCTGGCCGACGCAGCTGTGGATGGCGACGGGCAAGCGGGCCTATAATCTCGTGACCCGGCGGCTGATGAACTGGTCGGACGGAGAGGGTACGGAGGACCGGATCGAACGCGACGGCGCGGCGGTGCGCGCAGGGCTGATGGCGGGGGGCGGAGTGCGCGAAGTGGCGCTCTTTACCTATGCGCTGCCGGCGCGGGGGGTGGGGCTTTATGCCTTTGCCGAAACCGATCTGGATCATGCGGGTTTGCGCGCGCGGGTGAGCGAGGCGCAGGCGGACCTGGTTCAGCCGGTGGTCCGGTTGCCGCGCCGGGCCGATGGTCGGCTGCGCGAGGATGCGTTGCAACTGGTGGCCACGAACCGTCTGGACGAGTTGGAGGCGATGATGGCGGCCGAGCCCGACCTGGCAGAGGTCCTCAAGCCGATCATCGCGGGGCGGCAGAACCTCACCGACCGGGTATTTTAGCCGATTGCGGGGCTTTTCTTTGCCGGATCATGTCATATATTGTCTTTTGAATGTAAGATCAGGAGGCTGACATGGCCCAATCCATGAAACTGACCTGTCTGGAGTGCGGGCAGGTGAACCGGGTGCCGGCGGAACGGCTGGGCACAGGGGCGAAATGTGGCACATGCGGGGCGCGGCTGATCCCGGGCAAGGTGGCCGAGATCGATCTGGCGACGCTGGAAAAGGCCGCGCGGAATGACGATCTGCCGCTGGTGGTGGATTTCTGGGCGCCGTGGTGTGGCCCCTGCCGAATGATGGCGCCGGAATTTTCCAAGGCGGCGCAAGAGCTTGGTGGTCAAGCGCGTCTGGTCAAGCTCAACACCGAGGCGCATCCCAAGGCTGGGGCGACCTACGGCATACGCGGTATTCCGACCATGGCCGGTTTTGTCGGTGGACGGGAAAAGGCGCGGCAATCCGGCGCGATGCCGGCGGCGCAGATCGTGAACTGGGTGAAAAGCGCGTTCTGACCGCGGCGTTCAGCGTGTGCTCTGTGAGCGTGCGATGACACCGGGCATGGTGTCGGGAACATTGATGCTGCGGACGATCAGCGTGTGTACATACGCACCAGCCATGACCAGCGCTGCCGGGGTAATGCAGGCGACAAGATAGATCATCAGGGCCTGAAACCAGGTCACGTCGGCGAAGACGAGTGCCGCAATCGAAGCGACAATGCCAAGGACACCGGAGAGGATGATCACCACAATTGCCATATGCCAACCTTTCATTGACCGCCTTCGAGCCCCCTTTTACAATCTCGATCGCAAATACGCCGTAAATATGGCGCGATCGGGGTTGAGTTGTGACGGGAACCTAGCCTGTGCGTTTCAACTTCAGGTTTATACCACGGCAGTTTACAAAAGGTAAACCGCAGCGTCGGTGCCTGGGCGGCGATCCACCGGCGGGCCGGAGCGGCTGAGTCGACGGGGCTTAGGGTGTGAGCCGGGTCAGACCGCCGCGACGACCTTGTCGAGCATCTCGCGGACCCGGGTGACGACCTTCTTGAGATCCTCATTGTCGATGGCAGCCATCGACGCGATCGGATCGACGGCCGAGATCTCGACCCCGGCATCCGTGCTGCGCAGGATCACGTTGCAAGGCAGCATCGTGCCAAGCTTGGGTTCATGGCCAATTGCCTCCCATGCGAGAGCCGGATTGCAGGCGCCGAGGATCCGGTAATCGGTCATGTCCTTGTCGAGTTTTTTCTTCATCGTGGCCTTGACGTCGATCTCGGTCAGCACGCCGAAGCCGGCATCCATCAGGGCCTTGCGGGTGCGGGCGTCGACCTCTTCGAACCCGGCGTCGGTGATCGTGCGATCCATCGTGTAGGACATGGAAAACTCCTTAGAAGTCAGAGGACAGTGACCTTCGTGCCGATCGGAACACGGTCATAGAGGTCGATTGCATGTTCGTTTATCATGCGGATGCAGCCATTCGAGACGGACCGTCCGATCGAACCGGGTTCGGTGGTGCCGTGGATGCGGTAATAGGTGTCACGCCCGTTCTGGAAGAGATAGAGCGCGCGGGCGCCGAGCGGGTTGCCGGGGCCGCCGGGCTGGACGTAATCGTTATCCTTGAACTCGGCATAGGTCTCGGGCTCGCGCTCGATCATTTCGTCGGTGGGGCGCCATGTGGGCCATTTCTTCTTCACGTCGATCGTGGCGGTGCCGGTGAATTCCAGCCCGGCCTTGCCGACACCGACACCGTAGCGCAACGCGCTGCGCGGCTCGATGATGTAGTAGAGGAAATGGGCCTTGGGCAGAACCAGGAGTTGCCCGGGGGTGTAAGATGCTGAAATCTTTACGGTTTGTGGAGCGAACACCGGGTCGAGCTGGAACGCGGCGCGAGCGACATGAGGCGCGGCAAGGGTGCTGGCGGCGACGGCGGTGAGGAATGTGCGACGGTTGATCATGGTCGGTCCCAAGTGCTTCTGTATGACTGGAATCTTGTCATGCGGGGCGGAAATATCAATATATGCCTATCCGATCGCACGAAATCGTTAAAGCCCCGTGGGCAGGGCCGAACCGGGGGGTGATTTCCGTGCACCATCCGGCTGCCGGCCGGCTGTCGGGGGGCGACGGACCATCCCAGGGTCGCAAGGGTTAACGCGGCGTGCGGTGTGCGGCGGGCGCGGACGGCGAAATCCGGCGTCGAATGCAAAACGCGGCCCACGATGGGGCCGCGTTCGTTCACGTCATCCCGAGTGATCGGGAAGAGGCGTCAGGCCAGCGCGATGTTCGTGGCCGACTCGCGGCCGTCGCGGCCGGATTCGACGTCGAACGTCACTTTCTGATCGTCGGCGAGGCTGGTGAGGCCCGAACGCTCCAGCGCGCTGATGTGAATGAACACATCCTTGCCGCCGGTTTCCGGTGCGATGAAGCCGAAGCCTTTAGTTGCGTTGAACCATTTTACGGTGCCATTGGCCATGTCCGTAGTCTCCAATAATGATGTTGCCCACGGTATTGCGGCAACCCGGCGTCGTCGGTCTGGATCGAGTGACTGAACGCCGTTTGAAGGGAGACAGTGGGTCGAAAAAGAATAACATCTGCGACGAGCCGTATGACGCATGGCAGCGAACATTGCAAGCGAAATCGTCGGGCCCGCGCAGAACCGTCCGGGCGCGATGCGCCCGGACGCATCAGCGCCGGACGTAGGTTTGCCACAGCCAGATCAGCAGGAGCGCACCGAGCACCGCACCGATGAAGCCGGCGGCGAAGCCCATCACGCTCAGCAGGACGCGCAGGATCAGCCCGCCGATCAGCGCCCCACCGATGCCGATGGCCACGGTGGTGATGATGTCGGTATCCAGGTTCATGATCCGGGTGGCGAGGAACCCCGCCGCCGCGCCGATGATGATGAGCCAGACGATGGCCATGGGGGCCCCTTTCAGCGTTTTCGGAAATGGGTGGGGACGATGATGAGCGCACCGATGGACGAGACGATGGCGTTCAGGCCCGGCGAGCCGAAGCCGATGCCGAACATCAGCCGGACGAAATAGAACAGGAAGGCGCCGCCGACGCAGATGATGATCGAGGGGATGACGCCGTTATGGGTGAAGCGCGATTTCTCGGAGGCGTAGCCGATGATACCTGCGATGACGACGGTGCCCATGATGGTGGGAAACATGCGTTGGTCCTTATTCGAGCCGCGCGCCGGGTTCGAGGCGGATGCCGCGCTGGAACCTGTCGGCATCCTGCGCCTTGTGGCCGGGTCTTTGCAAGCGCGTGATCTGCACTGCCCCCGTGCCGCAGGCCACTGTGAGGGGCGTGTCGAGCAGGGTGCCGGGTGGCCCCTCGCCCTGCCCCATATGCGAGCCCAGCAGCTTGAGCCGTTCGCCCTGCAACATGCACCATGCGCCGGGAAAGGGAGAAAGGCCGCGGATCTGGCGGTCGATCTCGGGGGCGGGGCGGGTCCAGTCGATGCGGGCCTCGGACTTGTCGATCTTGGCGGCATAGGTGACGCCGGTTTCGGGCTGCGGCTCGGGGGTGAGCCGGTCGAGGCGGGTGAGCGCATCGGTGATCATGTCCGCACCCATCGCGGCGAGGCGGTCATGCAGATCGGCGGTGGTGTCCTCGGGGCCGATGGGGGTGGACTGGCGCAAGAGCACCGGACCGGTGTCGAGCCCTTCCTCCATCTGCATGATGCAGATGCCGGTTTCGGAATCGCCGGCCATGATCGCGCGATGAATGGGGGCCGCCCCGCGCCAGCGTGGCAAAAGCGAGGCGTGGATGTTGAGGCAGCCGTGTTTCGGTGCGTCGAGCACGGGTTTGGGCAGGATCAGCCCGTAGGCCACGACCACGGCGATATCGGCACCGAGACCGGCGAAGGCGGCCTGTTCCTCGGCGGATCTGAGCGAGGCCGGGTGCCGGACGGTCAGGCCCAGTTCCATCGCGCGGGCATGGACCGGGGTGGGGCGATCCTTCTTGCCGCGCCCGGCGGGGCGGGGCGGCTGGCAATAGACCGCGACGATGTCATGGCCCGCGGCCGCCAGCGCGTCGAGTGCGGGGACCGAGAAGTCGGGGCTGCCCATGAAGATGATGCGCATCGTGGAAATCCTTCGCGGGGTGCCGGGCGTAGAAAATTCGATAGGGTGCGACACGCTATAGCCCCCTCGTCCCGTCATTTCAATTTGCGCGCCCGCTTGATGAGCCGGTCGCGTTTGAGCCGGGAGAGGCGGTCGAAATACATCTTTCCGTCGAGGTGGTCGATCTGGTGCTGCACCGAGGTGGACCAGAGGCCGACGAGGTCGCGGGTTTCGATCTCGCCCGCGTCGTTCAGGAAGCGCACGGTCACGCCGCGCGGCCGTTCGAGCCGGGCCGAGACGCCGGGCAGGTTGGGGCTGGCCTCTTCGTGGTCGCGCAGGATGGCGGAGGCGTCGATGATCTCGGGGTTGGCCATGCGGATCGCCTGGCCGCGCGCATCGCTGGCATCGACCACGGCGAGGCGCAGCATCACGCCGATCTGGGGCGCGGCGAGGCCGACGCCCGGCATGGCCTCCATCGTGTCGATCATGTCGGTCCAGATGGCGTGGATGTCGTCGGTGATCCCGGCCACGGGGTCGGCCGGGGTGCGCAGGCGGCGGTCGGGCCAGCGGATGCAGCGGCGGACGCTCATGCGTGGTCAGCGAGCCAGGGTTTTTCCAGCGTTTCGCGCAACTCGGGCGCGATCCGGTCGAAATGAAGCATCCCGTTGAGGTGGTCGAATTCGTGCTGGATCACGCGGGCCTCGGCCCCGTCGAAATCGCCCATGTGGATGTCGCCGGTTTCGTCCGTCCATTGCATGGTCACGGCCTTGTGGCGTTCGACCGGGACGGCGAGGCCGGGGACCGAGAGGCACATCTCCTCCATCACCACGGGGATGCGTTCGCAGGCGATCATCACCGGGTCGATCATCACCATGGGCGTGCCTTCGCCGTCCTTCCATGTCGCGTCGAAGACGAAGAGCCGTTTCATCACTCCGACCTGTGGCGCGGCGAGGCCACGGCCCTTTGCGACATACATGGTGTCGAACATGTCGGCGATGAGCGGGCGCATGTCCTCCTGGCCGACATGGGCGCAGCGTTGCGACAGGCGCGGGTCGGGCCATTCGAGGATCGGCAGGACGCTCACGCGCGGGCCTTTTCCCGTTTGAGCTTTTGCATCTTGCGGGTGATCATCTGGCGTTTCATCGCGCCGAGATAGTCGATGAAGAGCTTGCCGTCGAGGTGGTCGATCTCGTGCTGGACGCAGGTGGCCCAGAGGCCGGAAAAATCCTCGCTCTGCGGGTTGCCGTCGCGGTCGATCCATTTCACCGAGACCTCGGCAGGGCGGGTGACGTCGGCATATTGCTCGGGGATCGAGAGGCAGCCCTCTTCGTACGTGCTTTGTTCGTCGGAGCGGGCGGTGATCTCGGGGTTGAACATGACGAGGGGGCGGGGGGCGGCGCCCTCCTCCTTGACGCAGTCGAGCACGATCAGGCGGCTGAGCACGCCGACCTGGGGTGCAGCAAGGCCGATGCCCGGCGCGTCATACATGGTTTCGAGCATGTCATCGGCCAGCGCGCGCAGATCGTCGGAAAGATCGCTCACGGGCGCGCAGGCCTTTTTCAGGCGCGGATCGGGATGGATGAGGATGGGCCGTTTCATGCGGATGATTTAGGCGATGCGGGGGCGATCTGCAACGGTGTCGCGCGCGACCCGGGCGAGGCAGGGCGGGACCGTGTCATGACCTCGGCGCCGCGGATGGGCGCGATGAGGAGATAATACCGAATTGATAACCATTATAGGGAAGGTATTCCTCAATGCTCCCGATTGCCGGAACCCGCTTCCATTTTCGACGCATCCACTGGAATATCGTGGTTTGGCGGAAAGGCGATTGTCACCCGCCTGTTGATGAGATTACCTAGCCACGCGGCGCGATCAAGGAGGACGTGATGAATTTCGACGAGGTCATCGACCGGCACGGCACCCATTCGGTGAAATGGGACATGATGGAAAAGATTTACGGGGTGCCGGCGGATGACGGGATCGCGATGTGGGTGGCGGACATGGATTTCCGCCCGCCGGCGGCGATCCAGCGCGCGTTGCAGGGGATGCTCGATCACGGGATCTATGGCTATTACGGCGACGATGCATCCTATCGCGCGGCGATCGGTTGGTGGATGCAGACGCGCCATGGCTGGTCGATCGAGCCGGAATGGATTTTCACCACCCATGGGCTGGTGAACGGCACCGCGATGTGCGTGGACACCTGGACCGAGCCGGGCGACGGGGTGGTCTTGTTCACCCCGGTTTATCACGCCTTTGCCAAGGTCATCAAAGCCAACAATCGCCGGGTGGTGGAATGCCCGATGGTGATCCGCGATGGCCGCTACGAGATGGATTTCGACAGCTATGACGCGATCCTCGACGGATCGGAAAAGATGGTGATCCTGTGCAGCCCGCACAATCCGGGCGGGCGGGTCTGGTCGCGGGTCGAGCTGGAACAGGTGGCGGATTTCGCCAAACGGCATGACCTGGTCCTGGTCTCGGACGAGATTCACCACGACCTGGTGATGCCGGGGCAGACGCATACGCCGATGGCGCTGATCGAGGGCGTGTCCGACCGGCTGGTGATGATGAGTGCCACGACCAAGACCTTCAACATCGCCGGGAGCCATTCGGGCAACGTGATCATCGCCGACGAGGCGCTGCGCGCGCAGTTCGGGGCGCGCATGGCGGGCCTGGGCATGTCGCCCAATTCCTTCGGGCTGGTGATGGCCGAGGCGGCCTACAGCCCCGAGGGCGCGGAATGGGTGGACGCGCTTTGCGCCTATCTCGACGGGAACAGGCAGGTGTTCGACGAGGGGGTAAACGCGATCCCGGGGCTGCACTCGATGAAGCTCGAGTCGACATATCTCGCCTGGGTGGACTTCGAAGGCACCGGGATGAGCCGGGACGAGTTCACCCGGCGCGTGGAAGAAACTGCGCGGATCGCGGCCAATCACGGGCCGACCTTCGGCTCGGGCGGCGAGAATTTCCTGCGATTCAACCTGGCCACGCCAAGATCCCTGGTGAGCGAGGCGGTGGAGCGGCTGCAGGCTGCGTTCGGCGACCTGCAGTGAGCCATCGCGCGCACGCGGCCCGGCCCCCGGGGCGGGGCCTGTCGGGTGCGCGCACCGGTATTGGCGGGTGATCTATCGCGCGTCTTCGATCAGGCCGGTCGGCGCATCCTCTTCGCGGGCGAAGTCGAGCGGCGCATGGTCATGGGCCTGTGTGCTGCGCTTGTATTCATAGCGAATCTCGGTCCCCTCTTTCTCGGAGGCGATGACGAGGCATTGGGCCTTGTGGTGCGCGCCGTCGTAAAGATCGACCAGCCCCCGCATATGCGGCGCGTCCTCGGCATCGAGGGCGAACCCGTCCTTCCAGATACGCAATACGGGATAGGTGTCGTCACCCACCTTGACGCGCATGCGGCCATTCTTGCGCGCCGCGAGCCTGCGGGCCTGCTCCAGCCCGGCGCGCAACTCTTCGGTCAGAAACTCGGTCATCGGCGAGGCCCCCAGCGGTCGATTCCGTTTCATCACAAGTCTGACCGGAAGGATCGAATAGTCAAGTTAAGGTCGTGTGAAGCCATGCGCTCCGCTTCTCTTGATCCGGGTGGCCCGGTGTTTCGTAACAAGATAACATTTGTCGTTCTTCGGGTGATGTGCACAAGCGCGCAGCATCCTGCGCGCGGGGCGAGGCTTGGACAAATGCGACGCAATGCATAGGTGCGGTCAAAGGGCAAGGAGAGTGACAATGGGTCAACTGGTCGAGGGAACGTGGCAGAGCGGGTGGTATGACACCAAGTCCTCGGGCGGGGCATTCCGGCGCAGCGCGGCGGTGTTTCGCAACTGGATCACGTCCGATGGCGCCCCGGGGCCCAGCGGTGCGGGCGGCTTCAAGGCCGAGAGCGGGCGTTATCACCTCTACGTTTCCCATGCTTGCCCATGGGCGCATCGCACGCTGATCTTTCGGTCGCTCAAGGGGCTGGAGGATCACGTCGGCCTGTCCGTGGTGCATCCCGACATGCTCGATGACGGGTGGAGTTTTGCCAGCGATTTCCCCGGCGCGACGGGGGACGGGCTCTATGACCTGGCTTACCTGCGCGAGATCTACCTCAAGGCCGAGCCGAAGATGTCGGGGCGGGTGACGGTGCCGGTGCTGTGGGATCGCGAGACCGAAACAATCGTGTCGAACGAAAGCGCCGAGATCATCCGGATGTTCAACTCGGCCTTCGATGCCATCACCGGCAATCGCGAGAATTACTGGCCGTGGGATCTGCGCGGCGATATCGAGGCGGCGAACGCTCGGATCTATGACACGCTCAACAACGGGGTCTACAAGGCGGGGTTCGCGACCACGCAGGCGGCCTATGACGCGGCGGTGGGGCCCTTGTTCGAGACGCTCGACTGGCTTGAGCGGCATCTTTCGGACAACCGTTACCTGATGGGCGCACGGATTACCGAGGCCGATTGGCGGCTCTTCACCACGCTGGTGCGGTTCGACGCGGTCTATCACGGGCATTTCAAGTGCAACCGGCGGCGGATCGTGGATTATCCCAACCTCTGGGCCTACACGCGCGAGCTTTATCAATGGCCGGGCGTGCGCGAGACGGTGCATATGGATCACATCACGCGCCATTACCATTACAGCCACGAGACCATCAATCCGCACCGGATCGTGCCGATCGGGCCGGTGATCGATTTCGAGTCGGCGCATGGGCGCGCCGCGATGCGGTTCTGAGCGGCCGCACCCCACTGCCCGTCCGGGCGGACGGGGGTTATCCTCGAACGCTTCGCACTGCGCGAACTGCCCGATCCGGTCGGCCCGCGTGACCGTGAACTGCGTGGGCATCAACCGCGCAAGGCAGACCGCGCTTCGATCCCGGTCGCACCAGAGAAATGAACCGCACCGGGTTTGCCGCAGGCATGTTGATGTCAGTTGCGCGGCCATGGTCCGAGTTTCCAGCGCTGCCGGAAGAACCGAGCGGGCTGATGCCATCTTGACCCCAAGCAAGGTCCATGCGAACAAAACTCACCGGCTCGCCAGCCCCAAGTGAAACCGCGACCCACCCCGGACAGCCTGCCAAGCGGTCAAACTATCCGAAGCATATCCATTAAGTTGGCGCTGTAATGGAAAATGGAGACATGAAGAAAAAAAAATATGGCGCGACGCAACCTTGCCCGGCTTTTGAAGCGCTCTCAAAAAACCCCTATAGAGCGATGGCTTGTGGAAAAGCTGAGATAGGGGCGGGGCCGGTCGAAAATGGACCCAAAAATGTGAGAATGTGCCAAGCCCTTTTCGTGAACAAGTCAAGACCAGGACGCGAATTGACAAGTGATCTATTCCGAACCGGAAAGGGAAATTGCCGAATTGGATATGCACATATGCAATTTGCGTTTATCCAATCTTCTCGACCCGGTTTCCATCTTTTCAATGGAACAAAAGAAACTGCCCCTGAAACCGGGGCAGCGGATGTATTCGAAGATGCTGTTGTGTGAATCCATGTCGCATATCGTATCCTCAAACCTGTCCACTTCACTGCACGCTTCTTTTCCTTATCGCCCGCGGGGCTGAAATGAACCCTATTGATAGAAGGCCGACTCGAATGCCCGGACCGTCCCCGCGTGAAGAGCTTTTCCATAACCCCCAATTCGATTCCGGAGCCTTTGCCTCCAGCATGGAAAAAAAGGAAGCGCCGCGCACCTTCGGGATCATTTTCACGCCGCGGTCTGGCTCATCCTGGTTGACCGACGTTCTGAGCCAAACGCGTTTGTTGGGAAAACCGCAGGAATGGTTCAATCCGAATTTCGTGCCCAATATCACGCGCGCAGTGAATGCCAAGGATCTCGACAGTTATCTCAAGATGCTTCGCCGCAAGCATAAACCCGGGGGCTTTTTCTCATTTGAGGTGACAATTTACCAGATGTTGCGTGTGTTTGGTAGCGAACGCAACTTTCTTGCCCGCTTTCCGGAAACGACCCCGCTATTCTACCTGACCCGGGAAGACATGGTGCTCCAGGCCATTTCACTTTCCAAGGCAGTGCGCACCTCTGTATTTCATTCACCGAATGCATCGGATGACGAGATTGACAAGGCAGACACGGAATTCTCATATGATGCAGCCGAAATCAAACGGTGGCTCGATCATGTCTTTGATCAGGAGAAGAAGTGCGAGGCATTCTTTTCAGCCGCGGGCCTGCATCCGCACCGGATGAGTTACGAACAGGTCACCGCTGACGGGGCCGAAGCAACGGTGCGAAGATTCCTGCGTGTCCTGAAGCCAGAGAAGGCGACCGAACTGGTGATCCCGGATCTCGAGCCCAAGCACAGGAAGATCGCATCCAGCCGGAACGGCGACTACGCCACGCGGTTTCGCGAGGAGCATCCCGAAAAGATAGCCGAGATCGAGGCATTCCGAGCCGATCTTCCCGCTCTCGACACTTGAAGTCCCGCGATGTCGCGCAGGCTCTATATACACATCGGTGCGCACAAGACCGCCACAACGGCGGTTCAAAGGGCCTGTTGGAAAGAGCGCGGCATTCTTGCGCAGAATGATCTGCTCTACCCGGAGTCGAACATTTATCACTTTGGGCACCACCGGCTGGCCTTTGCGCTGAAGTCTCGCCCCGATCCGAAACGGGGCGATGTTCCGGACATGGATGAAGAGATCGCGGCGTTGCGCGACGCGATCGAGAGCGCCGATCGATCGAGGGTTCTCATATCCAGCGAGGCATTTTTCGTGATGCACAGGGCGAAGCTCAAACGCCTTCGCGCCGCGCTGGATGGCATTGACGTTCGCGTCCTGGCTTTCGTGCGCCGGCAGGACGATTACCTTTTATCGCTCTACAATCAAAATGCGCGCATGATCGGTAACGATTTCACCCGACCGTTGCGCAAATATGTTGCCGACCCACGCAGCATCGGAGGAGAAATCTCCTTCTTGCGTTGGTTGAACCTTTGGCGAGAAGTGTTCGGTGGGGATGCCGTGCATCTCTGGCGGTACGAGGATCGTGACCCGTTGGATGCCATGCTCGAGATCATCGGGCTTCCGGAAGGGCTCATCACGACGCGGGGCGGCGTGAACGCATCTTCCCCCGCGGTGGTGGTGGAAGCGGTACGCCTGGCCAAGCGTGCCGGCTTGCCGCGGCGGGTCCAGTCGGCTGTACGAAGCGCCACGACGCGCATGTTCGCCAACTGGCCGAGAAGACGGCTATCAGACTCTCAACGCGCCAGTATTCTCGATGTCTTCGCAGAGGAGAACGATGAGTTGTTTGCATCGTTCGACATGGAGAACACTTATCGCTTGTCGTGAAAGGATGGAACATTGGCGACCCCGGCAGGATTCGAACCTGCAACCTGCCCCTTAGGAGGGGGCTGCTCTATCCAGTTGAGCCACGGGGCCTTGCCCGGGCTTGTTAGCGCAGGATCGCCGGGTTGTCATGACCATGATTTCACTTGTCGCATCCTTTGTGCTCATGCACTTGCGTCACGGGTTGAACCGGGCCGATTCTTCGGGCTAACTGGACGAAGAGAATTCATGCCGGGCATCCCCCTTGACCACGCCTCCTAAGCGCCCCCTGACATTGCGAGACGTATCCGAAGCCTCCGGTGTTTCGGAGATGACGGTCAGCCGCGTGTTGCGCAATCGTGACGATGTTTCCGATGCGAGCCGGCAGAAAGTGCTGCAGGCGGCCAAGCGCCTGGGCTATGTGCCCAACAAGATCGCCGGCGCGCTGGCGAGCCAGCGGGTCAATCTCGTCGCGGTGATCATTCCGTCGATGTCCAACATGGTCTTTCCCGAGGTGATGACAGGAATCAGCCACACCCTGGAAGACAGCGGCCTTCAACCGGTTGTGGGGATCACCGACTATCTTCCCGAGAAGGAAGAAAGGGTGCTCTATGAAATGCTGTCCTGGCGGCCTTCCGGGGTGATCATCGCCGGGCTTGAACATTCCGAGGCGTCGCGCGCAATGCTCATGGCCAGCGGGATTCCCGTCGTTGAGATCATGGATACGGATGGCCAGCCGGTCGACTCGGTCGTTGGCATCTCGCATCGCGCGGCGGGACGCAAGATGGGTGAAGCCATCGTCGAAGCAGGCTACAGGAAGATCGCGTTTCTGGGGACGAAAATGCCGCTTGACCACCGCGCACGCAAGCGGTTCGAAGGATTCACCCAAGCCCTGGCCAAGGCCGGAATCGAAGCCGTCGATCACGAGTTCTACTCCGGTGGTTCGGCACTGGCAAAGGGACGGGAAATGACCGCGACCGTCCTGTCACGCACCAAGGATATTGATTTCATATATTATTCCAACGACATGATCGGCGCCGGGGGCCTTCTCTACCTTCTTGAGCAAGGAGTCGATGTGCCCGGACAGATCGGACTGGCCGGCTTCAACGGTGTCGAACTGCTCCAGGGCTTGCCGAAACGGCTCGCCACGATGGATGCCTGCCGGGCCGAAATCGGCCGGGAGGCGGCAAAGATCATCCTCGGGCGCAGCCAGGGCCAGGATGTCGATCCGTCACCGGTCAGGATCGAACTGACCCCGATGATTTCCCGGGGCGATACCTTGCGCGTGACGGGCGGCTGATCGCCGGGATGCAAGCGTTAAGCCAAACGTAAGATTTGGCCTGCTACACCTTTTCACGGGTGAGTTAGCAAGGTGGTGAGATGAGCGCGCAAAGCAATGCCGCGCCAGTCATCATCAAACGGAAGAAAGTCGTCACAAGTGGCGATCACCACGGCGGAGCGTGGAAAGTTGCCTATGCCGATTTCGTAACGGCGATGATGGCGTTCTTCCTTTTGATGTGGCTGCTGAACGCGACGACAGAGCAGCAAAGAAAGGGCGTTTCCGACTATTTCAGCCCGACGATTCCCGTTCACCGGGTATCTGGTGGAGGAGTTGGGGCCTTCGGAGGAGAGAGTGCCTTCTCCGAGCTTGAACTGCCGCAGAACGGCATTGGCGCGACGAATCGGCGCTCGACGGAGGCCCGGCAGGCGCGTGGAGAAAGTGGCCTGGCGGCGGAAGGTACCGAAGCCGATCCGATGCAGTCCGAGCCGGATGAGCAGACCGAAAAGCTCCTGCAGATTCAGGAAGCGCTCATGGGGCGCGCAGGGGAAAGCAAGTTGCCCGACGACATTCGCAAACACGTCGTCTCGCATGTGACGGACGAAGGCTTGATCCTCGAGTTTTTCGATGCAAGGGGCCAGCAATTGTTTGATCCCGGCGGCGATTCTCCCACCGAATTGCTGAATCGGATCGTGACATTTCTCATCCCGGTTCTGGGCCAGATCGGGAACGGTATCGCGATCGACGGGCACACGCGCGCCCGTGCCGTGGTCATGGTCGAAAACCCGGTTTGGGACCTGTCATCCTCGCGTGCAAGCAGAATGCGCGCCGCTCTCGAGGACGCGGGCTTGAAGTCTGCGCGTTTCAGGCGTGTGACGGGGCATGCCGACCAAAGCCTTGCGACCGACAACCCGATGTCGCTTCGCAACAACCGGATCGAGATCATCATCTTGCGGGACAACACGTGAATGCATGGAGGATTTTAGCCGTTAGGTCGCTGTTAATGGCCGCGCGTTATGCCTTGTCGCTGACCGATGTTGGTGCAGCAGAAAGGCGTGTCCATGACGATTTCATCTTCGCTCAATGCCGGCGTTTCCGGCCTTGCCGCAAACGCGACGCGTCTCGCGGCGATTTCCGACAATATCACGAACTCGTCCACGTTCGGCTACAAGCGGGTCGAAACCGATTTCCATTCCATGGTGATCTCGCCCGAGGGCGGGACCTATTCCGCCGGTGGCGTACGCAGCACGACACAACGCCTGATCGACGAGCGTGGCGCATTGCTTTCCACATCGAATCCCACGGACCTTGCGGTGCGCGGACGCGGCATGCTCCCGGTGGCCCAGATCTCGGACATCCTGAGCGACAATGGCGAGGCGCAGATGAACCTCTCGACCACGGGTTCGTTCCGCACCGATGAGAACGGCTACCTCAAGTCCGAAGCCGGTCAGGTTCTGCTGGGCTGGCCGGCCTTGGCGGACGGCACGATTCCGACCTATCCCAGAGACACGTCCGACGGGCTCGAACCGGTGCGCATCAACGTCAACGAATTCTCGGGGGAACCGACCACCAGGATCGACCTGGGTGTCAACCTGCCCGCTGTCCAGACAGAAGAGGGGGCGGAAGGAAAGACATCGGAACTCTCGGTGGAATACTATGATAATCTGGGAACCCCGGAGAACCTGACCATCGAGTTCACACCAACCGTTCCGGCGGCAGGGTCCTCGAACGAATGGACCATGACCATCACCGACTCGGCCTCACCGGGGGTGACCATCGGCGAATACACGCTGGAGTTCGACGACGGCCGCAGCTCGGGCGGAACGCTGCAATCGGTCACGACCGTCACGGGCGGGGCCTATGATCCCGCAACAGGGGCGATGATCGTCGATGTTGCGGGTGGGCCGGTGGAACTCGATATCGGGCTTCTCGGTGCGGCTGACGGTCTGACCCAGCTGTCGGACACTTTCGCGCCGGTGTCGATCTCGAAAGATGGGTTTCCCGTGGGCAACATGACATCGGTCGAGGTCGATGCCAACGGGATGGTGAAGGCACTGTTCGACACGGGGATCACCCGAACAATCTATCAGGTTCCACTGGTGGACCTGCCCAACCCGAACGGCATGGTGGCACTCGACGAACAAACCTATCGGCCTTCGCCGGAAAGCGGGCCGTATTTCCTTTGGGATGCGGGCGACGGGCCGACAGGTGATATCGCGTCCTTCGCCCGGGAAGAATCGACAACCGATGTCGCGGGCGAACTGACCTCCATGATCGAGACCCAACGTGCCTATTCCTCGAACGCCAAGGTCATTCAGACCGTGGACGAGATGCTTCAGGAAACCACCAATATCAAACGCTGAAACCTGAAGTGAGACACATTTCATCCCGAAGGAGCTTGCCATGAGTCTGTCCGGAGCCCTGTCCAATGCGCTTTCGGGCCTGAATGCGGCCTCACGTTCCTCCCAGGTGACGGCGTCGAACCTGTCGAATGCCACCACTCCGGGCTATGGCCGCCGCGAAGTCGAGCTGGGTGCGAACGGTTTGGGAACGCATGGCGGCGTCTCCGTTCTGGGCACCACCCGCCATATGAATCCCGGCCTGCTCTCGGAAGTCCGCCTGGCCAGCGCAGCGCGGGCCGGGTCGGATGAGACCGCGAAATTTCATGATCGTCTCGAAACGTTGATCGGCTTGCCATCCGACCCGGCATCACTCGGCGCCACAATCACGCGTTTCGAAAGCGCGCTTGTCGAGGCGGCCAGCCGCCCGGACCTCACCGAACGCCTTGGTGCCGTTCTGCAAAGCGCCGAGGACCTCGCCAGTGGGTTCAAGCAGGTGTCGGATGGCATTCAGTCCATGCGCGGAGAAGCGGATCGCAAGATTGCGAGCGACGTAGACTCCCTCAACACGCTCCTGTCGCAAGTGCGCGACATCAATCGACAAATCACTGTATCAACTGTGAATGGCCGGGACAGTTCGGCACTCGAGGATCAGCGGCAGGTCATGATCGACAGCATCGCCGAGATCGTCCCGGTCAAGGAGACAAAGCGGGAGCTTGGCGCGGTCGCGCTCTTTACATCGGGCGGGGCGATCCTCCTCGATGGGAACGCCGCGCGGGTCGAATTCTCGGCAACCAACATGACCGCACCACACATGACACAGGCCGGTGGAGAGCTGTCCGGGTTGACGATCAACGGCAGGCGGGTCGCCACCGACGCCGAGGGCGGCCCGATGCATGGCGGACGATTGGGGGCCTTGTTCGAATTTCGCGACGAAATCGCTCCGAAGATCCAGACCCAGGTCGATGCCACGGCACGCGATCTCGTAGAGCGGTTCGAAAGCGCGGGGCTCGATGCGACCCGCACCGCCGGTGATCCCGGTCTGTTCACGGATGGCGGGGCGGCCCTCGCACCCGGCGATGAAACCGGCTTGTCCGGTCGCCTGGCGCTCAATGACGCCGTGGTTCCCGAAAATGGCGGTGCGCTCTGGCGACTGCGCGACGGCCTCGGCGCAGCCGATCCGGGCCCGGTTGGCAATGGCACACTGCTTCGCGACATGGCGTCGGCCCTTTCAGAAGGCCGAACCCCGGCATCCGGGGCCTTCGGCCCGGGCAAGTTGAGCGCCGCGGGTTTGCAATCGGGGTTGCTCGACCAGATCTCGAATGACCGCAACGCGAGCGAACTTGAGCAATCCTTCGCAGCGGCCCGGTTCGACTCGGCCAATTCTCAACTGCTTGCCGAGGGCGTCGATTCCGATCAGGAAATGCAGCGCCTGATGCAGATCGAACAGGCCTATGCCGCGAACGCGCGCCTGCTTCAAACCGTCGGCGAAATGTTCGACGCCCTGATAAGGATCTGATCCATGCCAAATCTTTCCGTTGGTGACATGTCGCAATCGGTGCTGCTGCGACAGCAGAACACGCGCTTGTCCTCCGAACTCGGACGCTTGACCGAGGAGCTTGCAACCGGCCGGACCGCCGATCCGTCACGGCATCTGAAAGGCAATTTCAGTCACCTGAGCGCGCTTGAACGTGACCGGACGACACTCGAAAGCTATGGCATGGCCGCAACCGAGGCACAGACCTTCACCGGCACCATGCAAACGGCACTGGGCAAGGTACAGGAGACGTCCGGCAATCTCGCGGCGGATCTGCTCGCTGCGGGAAACGGCGGGTTGCCCGAGGTTGTGCAATCCACGTCGGGCAAGGCCGGCGAGGCATTCGACGCGCTGGTGACGACGCTGAACAGCTCGGTTGCCGGGCAGGCTCTCTTTGCCGGCGCGCGCACGGATGCCACCGCCCTCGCCAGCGCCGATGCGATGCTCACGGAAATTCGCGGCGAGATCTCCGGCGAAACCGATCTGCCCGGCATGATTGCGGCGGTCGAGGCCTGGTTCAACACACCTGGCGGCGGCTTCGAGACCGTTGGGTATCTGGGCGAACAGAACGGGACAAAGCCCTTCTTGCTCGGCGAGAACGAGACTGTATCCCTCAATCTCGGCGCCGACGCCCCACAACTGCGCAGTATTCTCATGCACACGGCAATCGCCGCCCTCGCGGCAGATCCTGAGCTCGGCTTGCCGAACGAGCTGCAGAAAAGCCTTTTGGCCCATGCCGGAAACGGCCTGGTTGCCGCACAGGATCCGCTGACCGGAATTCGTGCCGATCTGGGATACACCGAGGCCCGCGTCGAAGAGATCGCAACCCGGATTGCCAGCGAAAAGACGGCATCGGAATATGCCATCAACACACTCCTCGGTGTCGACCCTTTCGAGACTGTGACACGGCTCGAAGAGGTTCAGCTTCAACTTGAAAGTCTCTACACCGCCACGGTCAGGCTCGGCAGACTGTCGCTTGCGGAGTACATGCGATGAAGTTGCTCCTGGTTTTCCCCGTCCTTCTGGCGCTGACCGGGATGGCGCATGGCAGCGAAATCCGGATCAAGAACCTCGTCGAGTTCGACGGTGTCCGCGGGAATGACCTGGTGGGTTATGGTCTCGTGGTCGGCCTGAACGGGACGGGTGACGGGATTCGAAATGCCCCGTTCACCGAAGAAATCATGTCGAGCATCCTCGAACGCCTGGATGTGAACGTGACCGGTGAACAGTTCCGACCCAAGAACGTGGCCGCGGTTTTCGTCACCGCCACGCTTCCGCCCTTTTCGAGGTCCGGCAGCCAGATCGACGTGACGGTCTCGGCGATCGGCGACGCCAAGAGCCTCTTGGGCGGGACCTTGATAATGACGCCGCTGAACGCGGCGGATGGACAGATCTACGCCGTTGCACAGGGAACGATCATCGCGGGCGGCGCGGCAGCCGAAGGCGCGGCGGCCGCCGTCGTTCAGGGTGTGCCCACATCCGGCGTGATTCCGTCGGGTGCGCGGGTGGAGCGGGAGGTCGATTTCGAGCTCGCCTCACTCGACACCGTGCGCATCGCGCTGCGCGAGCCGGATTTCACGACCGCGGCGCGGATCGAAACCGCGATCAATGCCTCGCTGGGGCGCCAGGTCGCGATGATGCTCGATTCGGGCACTGTGCGGCTTGATGTTGCAGCGATGAATGCGCGCTCACCGGCCCATGCCATCGGCCGGATAGAAAACATCCTCGTTCAACCCGAGCACAAGGCGCGGGTGGTTGTCGACCAGAGATCAGGCACGATCGTCATGGGGCAGGACGTGCGCATTTCCCGCGTTGCCGTGTCGCAGGGGAATCTCAACCTCCGCGTCCAGGAGCAACCGATCGTGGTTCAGCCCAACCCCTTCGCCGAGGGCGACACGATCACGGTGCCGAGAACGGATGTCGAGATCGAGGAGGAACCGGGCGTGGCGCTCGCAGAGGTTTCGCCGGGCACCTCGCTGTCAGAAGTTGTCGCCGGGCTGAATGCCCTCGGCGTCGCCCCGCGCGACATGATCGACATCCTCAAGAGCATCAAGGCCGCAGGCGCCCTTCATGCCGAATTCGTCGTGCATTGACACCTCACGTGTCATCCATGTCCGATGATCTGAGGATGGGAAAGAACACCCCGTCGGACCACACTCCGAACCAATCGACGCCGTCAATCTCGTGCTGCGCTCCAAGCTCGACAAGGCGGTAGAAGCTCTTTCGGTCGATCAGGGCTTCCAGGTTCGCGCGAATCAGAACATAGGGTCTTGGCTCACCGGTATCGGCGTCGATCTCGACCCGGATCGGGTTCTCCGCGGAAGCCGCCGCATGGTCCCCGACATTGGTGCCAAAGGTCAAGACCTGGTCCCGGCCCTCGCCTTCGCGCGTGAAATCGACCGCCACGAAGGGCGCATCATCCACCGTGATTCCCACCTTCTCGACCGGGGTCACAAGAAAATAGTCGTCCCCGTCCTTGCGCAATATGGTGGAAAACAGCCTGACCAATTCCGGGCGCCCGATCGGCGTTCCGAGATAGTACCACGTGCCATCCGGCGCGATGCGCATGTCGAGATCACCGCAAAACGGCGGATTCCACTTGTGCACCGGGGGCAGGCCCTTCGCGCCCTTGGCTGCCTTTGCCGAGGCAACAACCCCTTCCAATGACGGGTTCACGGTCATTTGTCCGCTCATAGCTTTTGCCATTCCTGTTCCGCGCGTTACACTCAGCCGAGGCTATCCGAACTGCAGGAGTTTTTCCATGTCCCATTCCGAAACCCTGGTCCCCGAGATCGAGGCGCTCGAAGAGCGGCTTGCCCGCGCCAAGGCCTCGATCACGCGGCGTTTCATCGGCCAGGGCTCGGTTGTCGACCTGACGCTTTCGGCGCTTCTTTGCGGCGGTCACGGGCTTTTGATCGGGCTGCCCGGCCTTGGAAAGACCCGGCTGGTCGAAACGCTTTCGACGGTGATGGGGCTCGAAGGAAACAGGGTTCAATTCACGCCCGACCTCATGCCTTCGGATATCCTGGGCAGCGAGGTGCTCGAAACCGGCACTGATGGCAGCCGCAGCTTCAAGTTCATCGAGGGGCCGGTGTTCTGCCAGCTTCTGATGGCCGATGAAATCAACCGCGCCAGCCCGCGCACGCAATCCGCTCTGCTTCAGGCCATGCAGGAGCGGCGCGTCACCGTTGCGGGCAAGGACCGGGCGCTTGAGACGCCGTTTCACGTTCTCGCCACGCAGAACCCGATCGAACAGGAAGGCACCTACCCCCTGCCCGAGGCACAGCTCGACCGATTCCTCGTGCAGATCGACGTCGCATACCCGGACCGGGACACCGAGAAATCCATCCTTCTGGAAACGACCGGGGAGACCGAACAGCAGGCAGAGAACGTGTTTTCCGCGTCTGACCTGATCGCCGCGCAAAACCTGCTGCGGCGAATGCCGGTCGGGGATGCGATCGTGGAGCAGATCCTCGATCTGGTCCGTGCCTTTCGTCCCGACGACCCGACCGCGAGTGAAACCATCCGCACCAACGTGGCCTGGGGTCCCGGGCCGCGCGCCGCGCAGGCGCTCATGCTGACGGTCAGGGCACGCGCCCTGCTCGAAGGACGGTTGGCGCCGGGGCCGGATGACATCCTTGCCATGGCCCGGCCGGTCCTGAGCCACCGCATGGCCCTCAATTTCGCTGCCCGCGCACGCGGCGACAGCCTGACCGATCTGATCGACACGGTGGCACGCGATATCCTGCGCCACGAGGCCGCTGCGTGAGCCAGAGCCCGTCCTCTCTCAAGCAGACGGCCGAACAGGAGGCGTCGCGTCTTCCGTATCTGCTCGCCCGGGCGGACCATCTGGCCGGGTCCATTCTCATGGGCGAGCATGGGCGTCGCCGCGCCGGGCAGGGTGACGATTTCTGGCAATACCGCCCGATGCAGGCCGGGGATTCGCGGCGAATGATCGACTGGCGTCGCTCGGCCCGCTCCGACACGCAGTTCGTGCGTGAAAAGGAATGGCAGATCGCGCAAAGCGTGCAGCTCTGGATCGATCCTGCCGCCTCGATGCGCTTTGCCAGTTCGGATGCCCTCCCGGACAAGTCCGACCGCGCGCGACTGATCGGGCTGGCCCTTTCGATCCTGCTGTTGCGGGCCGGCGAACGTGTCGGCCTGTTGGGCGGGTTGCTGCCCCCGCGGCGCGGCGAGGTTCAGATCACCCGGCTGGCCCAGGCGCTGTCCGAGGATCAGGATGCCGACTATGCCGCGCCCGACACACGCGGCCTGATTGCGCATGCGTCCGCGGTGTTCGTGTCCGATTTCCTTGCCGATCCCGCCCCCGTTCTGTCGGCACTAACCGATGCGGCGGATCGCGGCGTGCGCGGCGTTCTGTTTCAGGTGCTCGACCCGGCCGAGGAAAGCTTCCCGTTCCGGGGACGCACCCTTTTCGAAAGCGTCGCCGGATCACTCTCGCATGAAACGCTCAAGGCGTCCGAACTGCGCGAGAATTATCTGGAAAGACTGGCGCGCCGAAAGGCCGAGCTTGAAGCCATGTGCGCCGTGGTCGGATGGCGTTATCATTGCCACCATACCAGCGAAAGCGCGCAATCCGCCCTGCTCTGGCTGTATCAGGCAATCGACGGAGCGCGCCGATGATGGGTGCACTTGCCTTTACGGCCCCCTGGCTGCTTCTCGCCCTGATCGCGCTGCCGGTGCTGTGGATCCTGCTGCGCGCCGTCCCCCCGGCCCCGATCCGCAGGCGATTTCCGGCGGTTACTCTTCTCCTTGGCCTCAAGGACGATGACAGCATTTCGGACCGCACGCCCTGGTGGCTCTTGCTGCTGCGCACGCTTGCGGTGGCGGCGATCATCATCGGCTTGGCCGGTCCGGTGCTGAACCCCGATGAGCGCGGTGCAGTCGGCCAGGGGCCGCTTCTCGTGGTGATGGACGGCGGCTGGGCCAGTGCCGATGACTGGGATGCGCGGATTCAGAAGGTCGACGAACTGTTGACCGAGGCAAGCCGGGCGGGCCGCACGGCGGCGGTGAGCCTCTTGGCCGGTCGCCCCGAAGCGCCGGTCTTCGTCTCGGCATCCGACCTGCGCGACACCCTCGCCGGGCTGCACCCGGCCCCGTGGCTGCCCACGCCCGAGCGGATGGAGCGATTTGCCGCACTGCTGCCCGAGCGTGATGACATGGAAACCGTCTGGCTGTCCGATGGTTTGGCACGCGACGGGCGCGAGGCGCTCTTCGAGACGTTCCAGGGGTCGGGGCGCACCACGATCCTCGAGGCCAACCGGGCGGTGCAGGCCATCACCGCGCCGCGCTACAAGGATGGCGCGATCGAGTTCGACCTGTCACGGTCGGCGACCGGTACCGCCGAGCCCGCCACGGTGCAGTTCATCGGAACCGATCCGAACGGGAGCGAGACGGTCCTCGACGAGCAGGAATTGGCCTTCGAACCGGGTCAGGCCGACATGACCGAAAGCCTGTCGCTCCCCGCGGAAATGCGTGGCCGAATCTCGCGGCTGGCTCTAAAGGGGGTCGAAAGTGCCGGCGCCGTGGCCCTCAGCGATGACAGCCTCGGACGCCGCGAGGTGGCGCTCGTCTCGACGCGCGAGGATCGTGAGGGGCTCGAATTGTTGTCGCCACTGCATTTCCTGCGAAACGCCCTGCAACCGAATGCGGAACTCCTCGAAGGGGCGCTGGGCGAGGTTCTGCCCGCCAATCCCGACGTGGTGATCCTTGCCGACATCGCAGAACTTGCCCCCGATGACGAGGCCGCCCTGACCGAATGGGTCGAAGAGGGCGGGCAGCTCTTGCGGTTCGCCGGTCCACGCGTCGCGGCCAGCGAAATCAGCCGCGAGGACGAGCATCCACTCATGCCGGTCAGGCTGCGCGCGGGCGGGCGCACGGTCGGCGGCGCGATGAGCTGGGGCGAGCCCAAGACGCTTGCGCCTTTTGACGACGATTCGCCCTTTGCCGGTCTGAACATCCCTGACGATGTCACCGTGAATGCACAGGTTCTGGCCCAGCCCGACCCGTCATTGTCGGATCGCGTTCTGGCGCGGTTGAGCGATGGCACCCCACTTGTCACAAGCAAGGGGATGGGCAACGGGCGGGTGACCTTCTTTCACGTCACCGCCAATGCCGAATGGTCGAGCCTGCCGCTCTCCGGGCTTTTCGTCGACATGCTGGATCGTCTGTCCGTCGCATCCGTCAGCACCCCCGGCGGGGAGCAGGATCTTTCCGACACCTTCTGGGAGCCGGTCCTCGTTCTCGACGGATATGGCAGGCTTGAAGATGGCAGCAGCCTGCCCGGCGTCGATGGTGAATCGCTTGTCACAGAGGCGCTGGGCGAGGAGATGCGCGCGGGCCTCTACCAACGGGACGACCGGGTGATCGCGCGAAATGTCTTTGCGCCCGGGGATCAACTGGCCGAGATGAACTGGCCCGAGAATGCCCGGGTTCTGGGCATGACGCGCAACGGCGAAATTCCACTTGCCGGATGGTTCCTGGCCTTGTCACTTGCCTTGCTCTGCTTCGATATCCTCGCCTCTCTGGCCCTGTCGGGGCGGCTTTACATCGCGCGCGGGGCGAGCGCCGCCAGTGTCTTGGCGTTGGCGATCCTGATCGCGCCGCCAAAGGCCACGGCCGATGACGAACGGGCGATCCGTGCCACCTCCGAGGTCGTTTTCGCGCATGTCCTGACAGGCGACAACAGCATTGACGACACCGCTCATGCCGGCCTGACGGGCTTGTCGCAAACTCTCTCTCAGCGCACATCGGTGGAGCCGGGCACGCCGATCGGCGTCGATCTCGAACAGGACGAACTGGCCTTTTACCCGATCATCTACTGGCCGATCACACCCGAACAGGCCCGACCCTCGGAGCGCGCCTATGACAAGCTCAACCAGTATCTGCGCTCGGGCGGGATGATCCTTTTCGACACGCGCGACGGCGACATCTCGGGCTATGGCACGGCAAGCCCGAATGGCCGCAAGCTTCAGCAACTTGCGCAACCACTCGACATTCCGCCGATCGAGCCCGTTCCGTCCGATCATGTGCTCACGCGCACCTTCTACCTGTTGAAGGAATTCCCGGGCCGACACCGCGATCGCGACATCTGGGTCGAGGCATCGCCGCCGGATGCGGAACAGGTCGAGGGCATGCCGTTCCGCAATCTCAACGACGGTGTGACACCGGTCGTGATCGGCGGCAACGACTGGGCGGCGGCCTGGGCGGTGGATGAGCGCGGAAACCCGAGCTACCCGGTGGGACGCGGCGTTGCCGGGGATCGCCAGCGTGAAATGGCCTACCGCTTCGGGGTCAACCTGATCATGTACGTGCTGACCGGGAACTACAAATCGGACCAGGTCCATGTGCCTGCGCTTCTGGACAGGCTGGGACAATGAACACATCCGTCGTCTTCATACCGCTTCTGCCCTGGCCGATCATTGCCGTTCTCGCACTGATCACCGCCGTCCTCCTGGGACTGGCCGTCTGGCGCGGTCTCTCGGGCTGGTTGTTGCGATTGCTCGGGGCCGCCGTCCTGATCCTGGCCTTGCTGTCTCCGCGCATTCAGCAGGAGGAGCGGCAGGCGCTGAACGATATCGCCATCGTCGTGGTCGACAACAGCTCCAGCCAGAGCCTCGCAGACAGGGCCGAGCAGACCGAAACCGCCTTCGAGGAACTCGAAACCCGCCTTTCGAACCTCGGCAACACCGAGATACGCCGCGTCGATGTGGGTGACGGTGCAGGCGATAGCGGGACACGGCTCATGACCGCGCTCACCCGGGCCCTGAACAAGGAGCCTCGTTCGCGAATTTCCGGCGTTTTCCTCGTGAGCGATGGCCGGATTCACGATGTCGAGAATGCCCCCGACCTGTCCGCGCCGATGCACCTGCTATTGACCGGTGAGCCATCCGACTGGGATCGGCAGATCGTTGTCGAAGATGCACCGGCCTTTGCCATTCTCGACGAGGAGGTCACGCTCACGGTCCGGGTCGAGGACAGTGGCGCGGTGCCCGACGACGCGTCTGTTGCCCCGCTCGAGGTATCGGTCGATGGCGAGCCGCCTGTCAGTCTCGACGTCCCGGTGGGGCGATCCGTCGACATCCCGATCCAGATCAATCACACCGGTCGCAACGTCTTTCAGATCTCGACGCCCGAGACCGAGGGCGAACTGACGGCACGCAACAATATCGCGCTGGTGCAGGTCAACGGCGTCCGGGACCGCCTGCGCGTGCTTCTTGTCTCGGGTGAGCCACATCCAGGCAGCCGGACATGGCGCAATCTCCTGAAATCCGACAGCTCCGTGGATCTGGTGCATTTCACGATCCTAAGACCACCGGAAAAGCAGGATGGCGTACCGGTCGGGGAGCTTTCGCTCATCGCCTTTCCCACCCGGGAATTGTTCATCGAGAAGATCGACGATTTCGACCTGATCATCTTCGACCGTTACAAGCGGCGGGGGATTCTGCCCTCGGTCTATCTCGACAATGTGCGCCAGTATGTCGAGGGAGGCGGGGCCGTCCTCGTTGCGGCGGGTCCGGATTTCGCCAGCGCCGACAGCATTTTCCGCTCGCCCCTCTCCGAGGTTCTGCCCGCAAGCCCGACCGCCAGGGTGATCGAGCGGGGATATCGCCCGAAGGTGAGCGAGCTTGGCAAGCGCCACCCCGTCACGTCAAACCTCGATGCATCCGATCAGCCTGCCGATTGGGGCCGCTGGATGCGCCAGATCGAGGTGACACCGGTAGAAGAGCGTGACGGTCATGTCGTCATGGATGGACACGAGGGTGCGCCGCTGCTGGTCCTCGACCGGGTCGGCGAGGGGCGGATCGCGCTCCTGGCGTCGGATCACGCCTGGCTCTGGAACCGCGGTTTCGAAGGCGGCGGTCCGCAACTGGACTTGCTGCGGCGCCTTTCGCACTGGATGATGAAGGAGCCGGAGCTCGAGGAGGAAGATCTTGTCGCCGAGCCCGATGGCAAGGATATCAAGATCACCCGGCGCACGCTGGCCGACACGGCCGCCCCCGTCACGGTGACGTCGCCGGATGGCGAATCCTCTGAACACCGGCTGGTCGAAAGTGCTCCGGGCGTGTTCGAGGGCACCGCCGAGGGCGACGAGATCGGGCTTTACCGGCTGTCCGACGACGAGAAATCCGCCCTGGTGGGTCTCGGGCCGATCTCGCCGCGCGAATTCGTCGATACCGTTGCAGGGCCGGACTGGGTCGAACCCGTTCTGGAGGCACATCGCGGCGGCTCGAAACGCCTGAGCGAAGGAATGCCGACCATCAGAACGGTCAAGACGGGAAGGCCGGCAACGGGGCGCGGCTGGCTGGGCATCACCCCGCGCGCGGCCTATGACGTGACGGACATGAAAACGCGCGCCCTGTTGCCCGCATGGTTGTCGCTCCTGCTGGCAGCCGGCCTGCTGATCCTGGCGTGGCTCAGGGAAGGGCGTCGCTAGATCCGCCATCCCGACAAGGCGCGTTGCGGCGCGCCCTGGCCCGCCCGACACCGGAGGGCAAGGCTCCCCTACAAATACCCGCTCACGAGGCTCGCCGATATCAGGCTCCAGCCATCGGCAAGCACGAAGAACGACAGTTTGAAGGGCAACGAGACCAGGGCGGGCGGAACCATCATCATGCCCATCGACATCAAGACCGCGGCCACGACGATGTCGATGATCAGGAAGGGCAGGAAGACGAGGAAACCGATCTGAAACGCTCGCGAGATTTCCGAGAGCAGGAAACTGGGGATCAGGATCGACATGGGCGAGTCCCGAAGTTCCTGCGTCCCGGAATAATCCGGACGCAGCGCCGCCATGGCCTCGAACGTCGAAAGATCCAGTCGCCCCGCCATGAAGTCGCGAAACGGGTCAAGCGCCCGCTCCAAACCCCTCTCGGCGCTGATTTGCTCCGAGATCATTGGTGAGATCCCGATCCGCCAGGCATCTTCGAAGACCGGCTCCATGACAAAATAGGTCAGAAAGAGGGCAAGGCTCACGATGAACATGTTCGGCGGCGATTGCTGCAACCCGATGCCCTGGCGCAGGATCGACAATACCGTGACGATCATCGGAAAACACGTCAGCATGATGGCAAGGCCGGGGGCCACGCTCAATATGGTGATCAGCGCGATGAGTTGAATGGAGGTGCCAGTGATCGACCCGTTTTCGCCAAACCCGATGGAGAGCTCCTGCGCCGTCGAAAGCGATGGCGCGAGCGCCGCGACAAGAAAGACGGCAAGGAACCCGAAGATCCGCGGGCCCCTCATCTAGAAGCTTCCGCCTTGCTTGATGATCTCGGTCAGCCGTACCCCCAGTTGCCCCGCGTCTTCCCCTTCGAGCTCTTCCAGCTCGCCCCGCGCGATCAGTCGTCCACCAACGAAAAGCTCGACCGGATCTTCGACACGGGTATCGAGTGGGAGAATGGCATTCTCGCCCAGCGCAAGAAGGTCACGGATCATCGGGCGCGCCTTGCCGACCGAGACCGTGACCTCGATCGGAATGACCGAGAACATGTCGCCTTGCGGCATTTCCTGGTTCCGCGCGTCGCTCTTATCCGGCATTCTCGATCTCCTTGGTGGCATTGTTTTCCAGTTGTTGGTAGAAACCTTCGACCGCGGTGCGGATCTCGCTCACGGCGGCATCCAGGTCGATGTGCCGCTCGATCTCGTCCAGCCGGATGTAGGCCTGTCCGGCGCCAAGGCTCTCCTCGGCCGACAGCTTGAAGGACGAGATGTTGCATCGGGCCAGCATCGCCTCCAATGCGGGCCTGTTTTCCGGGCAGACGGCGATCTCGATCTCATGCTGTGCGGCGGCTTCGGTCAGTGTCATCAGCTCGGACAACAGACGCGATCCGAATCTCGAGCTTGCGATCTCGGGCAGAAGAACCCCGACAACCTGCTCGAGAACCGGCTTGAGGGATCTCAGGATCTCGGCCTGCGCCTCGTGATAGGCAAAGGAGATCTGTTGGAGATTCTGCGCGAAATCCTGGGAAATCCGTGTCTTGTCGTCGGATTGCGATTTGATCGCGTCATCCCAACCTGCCCTGTATCCCTCTTCGAAAGCCTCGAGCTTGCTTTCCTCGAGGTCCACCTCGGTTATCGACACGACCGGGGCGGCGGCGTGGGCCGTGGTATCAAAGGATTCCAGAAGATGCGAAATGCCCATCATGCGTCCTCTTCTTTCGGTTCCAGCCAGTTTCTCAGGATTTCGACGGTTTCCTCCTTTCGCTCCTCGATCATGGTTCGCAAACGCCCGACCGGGTCTTCACCGGAGCGCTCGGCGAGCGCATCGCCCGGATCTGTCCGCGTCGAGGGCACGAGCTCCATTCTTTCGGTGTTGCGCGGTGTGTCGTCGATCTCACCTGTCAGGGCGTCCATCCTCGCCTCCTGTCGCGCGGACCCGTCCAGACCCGGCAGGGTCGGGGGCGCCGTCAGAGCCCCGGTGTCTTGCCGGGCTCCCTTCAGGATCGGTCGCAGGACGAGGAGGGCCGTAGCCAGAACCGTCAGCGCCAGAATGACGAGCTTCACAAGGGACATGACGTCAATGCCCCACGCGTCGATCAATGACGGCGCCGATCCGGTGCCGGGCGCGCCCGGGGCCTCGAACTCCATGGCCTTGATCGTGATCATGTCCCCACGTTGCTCGTCGTAACCGACCGCGGAGGCGACAAGCTCGCGCAGGTTCGCCAGTTCGGCATCCGACCTTTGCGGGTTGCCCGGCTCTGCCGCCGCGTCGGGGCCAAGCGCGCTGTTGACCAGAACCGCGACAGTCAGTCGCTTGACCGCACCCGGCTCCCTTACGATCCTGCGCTCGGTTTCCGAGATTTCGTAATTGATACGCTCGCGTGTCCTGTTCTCGTTTCTCTCGCTGTTCTGCTGGGCGTCCGCATCGCCATCGGGCAGGTTCGAGGCGACGCCGACCGCCGCCGTATCGGCGTTGGTGGACCTGTTGACGGTCTCTTCGGAGTCGGTGCTGATGACCACGCGGCTGTCCGGGTCGATCTGCTTTTGATGTATCGATTCGCTCTCGGTGATGGTCTCGATGCTGACCTCCACCACGGCGTTTCCGTGACCGACCCGCGCCTCGAGCAGGTTCTGGACCCGACCGCGCAGGATCTCCGCTCTCTGATCCGCAAGACTGGTCGCGTTCGACGAGTCCGAATCGTCGATCACCCCGCCCTGACCGTCCACGATCGCGACATTCTCGGGGGTAAGGCCGGCGACGGCCGATGCCACCAGATACTTCAGGGCCTTGGCATGGCGCGCAGGAAGGTCGCCCCCAGCCGTGATCACCGATACGGACGCGCTCGGCTCGGAGTCGTTGAACGCGGTCCGCCGAAGCGAGGTCGCGATATGGACCCGTGCACTCGAGATCATCGGGCTTGCAAGGATCGTCCTTGCAAGTTCGCCTTCCTTGGCGCGCCAATAGGCAGCATCGAACATCTGCGATGTGGTGCCAAAGCCGTTCAACCCGTCGAGAACCTCATAGCCCGTGCTGGACATGCCCGGCAGCCCCTCGCTGGCGAGGCTCATGCGCAGGGCGTCGCGTCGCGAGGTTTCAACGAAGATGCTGTCGCCGCGAATCTCATGCACTACGCCCTTGGCCTCAAGCGCCTGCATGACATCGCCCGATGCCCGGTCCTCAAGGCCGGAATAGAGCAAGCTCATGCTCGGCTTGGTGGCGATCTGGAAGATCGCGAAAAGCGTCGCGACGACGGCAAGCCCGCCGAGGACAGCGATGACCTGCTTGCGCGTATCCAGCGACAGCCACAGGTTTTTCAGGTGTTGCATATGCCTCTCCGGACCATTGGAAACGGGTCTCCCCGGACGCAGCTTGTTCCAGATCTTGATTAAGAATCGGTTAGGGGCCGCTTGCTATTGTTCCGCCATCGCAACGGTCGGAGGCTTCCATGGCGGACACGCAAGACGAAAATGACGACGCCGGTGAAGGCGGCGGAAAGAAGCGCTCGAAAACCTTTCTTTTCATAGGCCTGACCATCGGGATCATCGGCGCCGCCGGCGGCTTCTACGCGGCCTATTCGGGATATATCCCGACGGGTTCAAACCCTGACATCGGGCGATTCGAGGCGCGGGAAAGCGATGCCGACGACATGCCGGATGTTCGTTTCGTGCCGATCGAGCCGATCGTCGTTCAACTTCGGACGGACGGGGAAAACAGGCACCTTCGCTTTCGCGCGCAACTCGAGGTTCCATCCGAATTCCAGGGCGACGTGACCAGGTTTCTGCCGCGCGTTGCGGATGTCATTAACGGATATTTGCGAGCCCTGGACTATACCGACATAGCGGATTCCGCCGCGCTTGTTCGAATTCGCGGGCAGATCCTGCGACGGATCAAGGCGGTCATCGGAGAGGGCAAGGTCAACGATCTTCTGATCATGGAATTCGCGGTAATCTAGGGGGCTTCAATGCAATTCGTTGCGGATATTCTATTGGTTGCAGGTGCGTTGGGGGCCGGGATCTACTGCTTCGTCATCGCAAGGCGTCTCGCGCGGTTCAACGATCTGGAATCCGGGGTCGGACGGGCCGTGGCGCTGCTCTCGATGCAGGTCGATGATCTCACCTCGACATTGAGCGAGGTCAGGGATGCCGCCTCCACCACCACCGAATCGATCTCGGGCCTGACCGACCGGGCCGAGCTGGCCGCCAAGAGGCTGGAACTGCTGCTCGCGTCGATGCACGACATCACCGAGGCGCCGGAAGAGACCGGGTCATCGCCGCCCGACGGGTCCGAGCCGGTGTTCCTGAGACACGCAGGCGGGAAGGACTGACGCATGGTTGCCATTGCCAAGCGATCGGCAAGTTCCGGACGCCGCATGCGCCCGGTCGGACGGGCCCTATTTCTTGTCGCCTTCTTCCTGATGGCCTCCGGTTTGCTGCGCCTGGGAACCAATGTGGGCGGCGTCCTTGCCGATCAGACCGCAGGACAGCCCGAGGCCGAGGAACCCAACGGCAAGGACAAGGACTCGGCCGCAATGCAGGAGTCCGAGGTAAGCGCCGTCCTCGAGGCCCTGACGAAGCGGGAAAACCGCCTTGAGCAGAGAGAAGCACAACTGGAACAAAGGTTGCAGGATCTCGCTGCGGCAGAAGCCCAGATCGAACACCGGCTGAGCGAGTTGAAAGCCGCGGAAACCGAGCTGAAACGCACGATCGACATCGCCGACGGTGCCTCCGAACGCGATCTGGAAACGCTCACTGCGGTCTATGAAAACATGAAGTCCAAGGACGCGTCCCTCGTATTCGAGCAGATGGACCCGGACTTTTCCGCCGGGTTCCTGGCCCGGATGAAGCCCGAGGCGGCGGCCGGGATCATGGCGGGTCTGAGCGCCGAGCGCGCCTATTCCATCAGCGCGATACTCGCCGGGCGAAGTGCGCTCGGCCCGAAGAATTGAGCGGCAGGGGAGTGGTCATGCAAGCACATGCGTCCTTTCGGTCGGTTGCAGCAACGGGGATATGAGGGATGAACGGAATTATCGGTATCGGGGTGGTTCTTTCGATGGTTTTCGGGGGCTACCTGCTCGCGGGCGGAAACATTGGCATCATCATGAAGGCGTTGCCATTCGAGCTGATGATGATCGGTGGCGCCGCGATCGGTGCCTTTCTGATTTCCAATGACCTGCATGCGGTGAAGAAGACGCTCAAGGATATAAGAAAGGTCTTCAAGGGACCGAACTGGAAACCGGAGGATTACCGCGATCTGATCTGTCTGCTTTACGAGTTGATCAGGCTGGCCCGAACCAGCCCGGTCGCGATCGAAGAACACGTGGAAGATCCCGGAAACAGCGCGATTTTCCAAAGGTATCCCAAGATCGTCACCGACAGGGAGGCGGTCGAACTGATCGCCGACACATTGCGCTCCGCATCCATGAACTATGATGATCCCCACCAGGTCGAAGAGGTTCTGGACAAGCGAATGGAGGCGAACCTGCATCATTCCCTGCATTCCAGCCACGCGCTTCAGAACATGGCGGACGGGTTGCCCGCGCTCGGCATTGTCGCCGCGGTCCTGGGCGTCATCAAGACCATGGGTTCGATCGACCAACCGCCCGAGATCCTGGGCAAGATGATCGGCGGTGCCCTCGTCGGGACTTTCCTCGGCGTCTTTCTTTCCTACGGCTTCGTCGGCCCGTTCTCGGCAAAGGTCCGGAACGTGGTCGAGGAGGATGAACATTTCTATCACCTGATCCGCGAAATCCTGATCGCGAACCTTCACAACCATTCGGCCAATATCTGCATCGAGGTGGGGCGTCAGAACATTCCCATCAACCGCCGCCCGAGCTTTTCGGAGCTTGAGAAATCGCTCAAGGACCTGCGCAAGGAAGCCTGACAATGCCGACAGTCTGTCGAAAGTGGTTGTTCCTGGCCCTGCTGATGGCCTTTCAGCTGGCCGCCCACGGCGTGGCGGCCGAAACGATCCGGGTGCGCGGGGGCGAGCATGAGGGGTTCACCCGGCTGGCGCTCGATCTGCCCCGCAGTCTTGCATGGCGGTTGGTCGAGCATGAAACCCGTTTCGACCTCGTGTTCGAGGCGCCTGACCTGACCTTCGATTTGTCTGCCGCCCGGTCCCGGCTGAATTCGGATCGCCTCGGAGCGGTCGAACAGGGGCAACGGGACGGCGTTCTGCGGGTCGGCCTGAATTGCGATTGCGCGGTCAATGCCTTTCTCTTCGGCGGCACAATGCTGGTCGTCGACGTGAGCGAACGCCGATCCGCAAGCCCCGATGTTGCAGGTGAACGAGAGCGAGCCGATTTTCTCACGACCTTCTGGATCGACAACGCCGTCCTGCGCGCGAACCATGCGACGAAACCGGCCATGGCGCCGCCTGCTGACCCGCCGCAGGAGGCCGGGGACGACAAGAAACCGAAGAGTGCTCCGCGGCGCCGGATACCGCAGGTCGCTTCTGCAAGCCCGACGATCATGCCGCACGCGACCGCGGAACAGCCCGATACCGACGCGAAGGAGCAGGACGCGTTGCATGACCTTGTGACCACGGCCCTGCAAGACGCGGACGGCGAGGGGTTGCAAGGCGTTAATCTCGCCATTCGCAACGGCGCCGACCAGCCCGAACCACGCGACCGGCTCGCCGCAATGGCGGCAACGAGGGATGAAACCTGTCTCGTCGAAAAGGACCTGGATATCGCGGATTGGGCACCCGAGGGGCATTTCCCGAGCGCCATCGGCAGGCTCAGATCCGAGCTTTACGGAGAATTCGATCGGTCGAGGCGGGAGATCGCCCTTGAGTTGGCAAAGGTCTACATCTTCTTCGGCTTCGGGGCCGAGGCCATGCTTGTCCTTGAGGAGTTCGTCAATGATGCCGGGCATCTCGTGGCCATCGCGTCGCTGATCGAGAGCGGCACGGTCCCCGGGCAGAACATGTTCGCCGATGCGCTGTCATGCGACAACGAAGCCGCGCTCTGGTCGATGCTGAGCCACGAGGCGGGCGCGATCGGAACGGGAGTCGACCCGTCGGCCGTGCTGACCGCCTTTGACCGGCTGCCGTCCACCTTGCGCACGCATCTTGCCGGGGACCTGAGCGAGCGGTTTCGGTCGCTCGACATGCCGCAGGACGCGAAAGAGGTGCTCAGGCTCGCGGCGCGCAGCGGCGCGGCGGCGGATCCGAACGCGAAACTGGCCAGCGCCCTGATCCGCGACGACGAGAACCGGGCCGGCGACGCGTATGAAACACTGACGGAATTGACCGAACAGAACCACGAAACCTCGCCGAGGGCCATGATCGAACTGATCTCGCGAAAGATGCGCGAGGACGGATCGATCGATTATGACACCGCACAAATGGCACGCATCCTTCAAAAGGAGTATTCCAAGAGCGAACTCTCCGCCGAGCTTCGTTTCTCCACGGTTGTCGCGCTGACCCTTTCGGATGCATTTTCCGAATCCCTCGATGCGCTGGCGAGGCTCCGGGCCGATGTCGATGGCGACGCCTTTCGCCAGGTCCAGGACTTCCTCCATGATCGCATGGCGCGCAAGGCATCCGACCCTGTGTTCCTGTCGGCCGCTCTCGCCCTGACACCCGATACCCTGAACGAGCTTGTCCCCGAGACAGTTTTCGGCATCGCGGACCGGCTTGTCGCGCTCGGCTTTCCCGATTCGGCCCTCGATCTTCTGGGGCCGGCGTTTCGCGGGCACGACATGCAGGCGGCCAGGCTCCTGCGGGCCAGGGCGCAAATCGACCTCGGGAATCCCGACATGGCCACAGCCGAACTGTCCGGGCTCGAAGGTGCGCACGCCGACAGGCTGCGCGCGCGGCTAAGCGAATCGAGACGGGATTTCGAGCAGGCCCTGGCCCTCTACCGGGGTCTGGGCGACGGCGACAAGGTCGAGGCGCTGGAAGAGTTGCTGGCAGGGCCGCCTGCAAACCCGGAAATCGGGCAACCATCCGGCATTGACGCGACCGGACCTTCAAACGATCCGGCACCCCTGGACTCCTCGCGAAGGCGCGTGGATGCAAGCGCCGATACCCGTCGCGAGATCGAGACGCTCCTGGCCGCGCCGCCGCCGGAATAGGCGTCGACAACAGGCCGTCCCCGGCCCGTCGTCACCCGCTGGCGCCTTCCGTCACCAGGCTCAGGACCTGCCCCCCCGCGGCCTCGGCATCGGCCGGGTCATGCGTGACCATGAGCGCCGGAATAGCCCGGTCGCGGATATGCGCAAAGGTGAACCCCCGCACCGCGGCCCGCCGCGCCGCGTCGAGCCTCGAAAAGGGCTCGTCAAGCAAAAGCGCCTGCGGGTCAGCGAGTAGCGTGCGCATCAGCGCCGCCCGCGCCCGCTGGCCGCCCGAAAGCGTCGCCGGGTCGCGCTCGTAAAGCCCGCCCAGGCCGGCCTGTTCCAGTGCCGCCTCGACTGCCGCGCGCCGCGCCAACCGCCCGCCTATCTCGCGGGCGAGGCCAAAGGCCAGGTTGTCGCCCACCGACAGGTGCGGAAACAGCGCCGCATCCTGGAACATCAGCCCGATGCGCCGCGCCTCGGGTGGCAGTTGCGTAACCTCCCGCCCATCGAGCCGGACCGAACCCGTCATCGTGAACCCCGCCGCCAGGTGCCCGCCGATCGCGTCGAGCAGGGTCGACTTGCCGATCCCCGATGGCCCCATCACCGTGGCCACCTCGCCGCTCTCGATGCGCAGGTCGAGCGGTGCGAAAAGCGATGGCTCTTGCCGGTAACGCACCGAAAGCCCCTTGATCTCCAGCGTCATGTGCCCGGTCCCCAACCCTGCAACGCGCGCCGGTTGCGATGCGCCAGCGCCGGAATGAGGAACGCCGCCGCGTAGGCCGCAAAGGGCAGCCCCGCCTGTAGCGTCGCGTAAACCCCCGTCACACGCCTGTCCGAAGACGACGACAGCGTCACCGCCTCGGTCGTCAGGGTCGCGATTCGCCCCGCCCCCATGAAGAGCGTCGGCAGGTATTGCGCCACCGACACCGCCACCCCGATCGCCGCCGCGGTCAGGATCGGCGTGAGCAGCACCGGCAGTTTCACCGCCCAGAGCCTGCGCCACGGCCCGGCACCCAGCGCCGCCGCCGCCCGTGGCAACCCGGGGTCAAGCGCCCGCCACGGGTCCGACAACGCGATCATGACATAGGGAAACACGAACAGCGCCTGCGCCCAGATCACCGCCGCCATGCCGCCCGAAATACCGATCCGCAGGAAAAGCACGTTGAGCCCGTAGAGAAAGGCGATCTGAGGCACCAGCAGCGGCAGGTAAATGAGCGCCTCGGCCCAGCGCGCGCGTCGCATCCGCGCCCGGTCCTCGCCTTCGAGCCAGGCCACCGCCAGCGCCAGCGCAAGCCCCGTGGTCGCAAAGGCCAAGAGCACCGTATGCCACAGCGCCCACCCCCAGCCCGCGCCGGGGCGCATCCATGCCCCGGACGACCAGCTCTCGGGCAGCATCCCGGGCCAAGGCCAGCGCCAGGCCAGCGACCAGACCACCAGCGCGAGCATGCCCAGCGCGCCCGCCATCATCACCGTCGCCGTCACCCCGGTGGCGAGCATCAATCCCGGTTCGGCCGAAAGCCCCCGCCCGCCACGCCTCAGCCACCACAGCCCGACGCGCTTCACCCCCCGCTCGACCAGCAGCATAAGGCCGAAGGACAGCGCCACCAGCACCCCCTGAAGCACCGCCCCCGCCGAGGCGGGCAACAGCATCGCCGTATCGGGCGCCGAGAACAGCCGGAGCAGCATCACCGCGAGCGTCGGCGGGTTCGACGGGCCGAGGATCAGCGCCATGTCGACCACCGACAGCGAATAGGCCAGCACCACCATCACCGGCAGCCGCACCAGCGGCCAGACCTGCGGCAGGATCACCTTGACCCACACGATCCCGCGCCCATAGCCCAGCGCCCGCCCCACCGCGATATGCCGCGCCACCGCGATCTGGCTCAGCGCCGAAAGCATCACCAGCATGAGGAACGGCACCTCCTTGACCAGAAGCCCGAGAATGAGCGCCCCGCCCCAGGGATCGTTCACCGTGATCAGCATCGGCGGCCGGTCCCACCCGACAAGCGGCGCCAGCGACCGCGCGATCCATCCCGAGGGCGACAGCAGAAAGGCAAGACCGATGGCCACCGCGGCATGGGGCGCGGCCAGGAACGGGGTCAGCATCCGCCCGCCCGTGCGGGTGCTCATCCGGCCATGCACCGCCGCGCATGTCCCCGCCGCCAGGATCAGCGACAACACCGTCGCCCCCAGCCCGGTCAGCAGCGTGAGTTTCAGGCTCGTGCCCAGACCGGGCAGTTCGGCGAGCATCCGCCACGGCTCAAGCGACAGGTGATTGGCGCCGATGGCCGGCAGGATGCCAAAGCCCGCCCGCGCCGTCTCCCAAAGCCCGGCGATGATCGGCAGGATCACCCCGCCCGCCACCGCCAGCAACACGGCAAGCCGCAGCGCCCGGCCCGGCGACGTGGAGGACGCGGTTCCGTTCACCGCGTGTAACGCCGCGCCCATTCCTCGGTCAGCCGCGTCATCCAGCTGGCATGCGGCTCGGGCAGCGTCGGGCCGAGATCGTCGAGCCCGGGCAGCGCCGGGGCACTGGGCAGCGCCTCGAACCGGGCCTGCGCGGCCTCGTCGAGCCGATCCGGATCGAGCACCGAGAACGAGCCCAGAACCTCGATATTCTGCATCCGCGCCTGCACCTCGGGGTCCAGAAGCAGGTTCGCCACCACCATCGCACCCGCGGCATGGGCGGCGTTATAGGGGATCGCCACGAAACTCACGTTGCCGATCGTGCCGCCCTCGGGCACGAAAACCCGCGCGCTCTCGGGCAAAAGCCCCTGCGCGATGGCGGCTGCGGTCGAGGCCGGATCGAAGGACATCGAGATGTCGATCACCCCGTCATTCATCAACTGCTGTTGCACCGACTCGTTCTCGGGAAGGGCCTCGCCCCGCCGCCACATGTTCGGACGCAGCGCGTCATACCACTCCCAAAGCGGTGCCGCCTGCGCGGCAAAACTCTCATCCGTCACCGGCTCGAGCAGCACCTCAGGGTCCGGCGCCAGCTCGATCAGCGCCTGCTTGAGAAAGCTCGCCCCCATGAAATTCGCCGGATCGGGGTGGGTGAACCGCCCCGGATTCGCCTCGGCCCAGACCACGAAATCGCGCATCGTTTCGGGCGGCGCCTCGACCCGCGCGCTGTCGTAACTGAACACGAATTTCGCCAGCCGCCACGGGCTTTCCATCCCCTCCACCGGCACGGTGAAATCAAGCGCGGCCGGCGCGCCCGGCGACAGATCGACAAACCGCGCATTGGGCAGCCGCTCCGCGAAGGGGCCATAGAGCAGATCCTGCTCCTTCATGGCCAGGAAATTCGGCCCGTTGATCCAGATGAGATCGACCGCCCCGCCGCTGTCCCTGCCCGCCGCGCGCTCGGAAATCACCCGTGTCACCGCCTCGGCGGTATCGCTCAGCCGGACATGGTTGATGCTGACCCCGTGGCGCCGTTCGGCCTCGCGGCCTACCCAGTCGATGAAGGCATTGGTCCGCTCGTCGCCGCCCCATGCGTTCCAGTAAACGGTCTGGCCCCGCGCCGCGTCCAGCACCTCCTGCCAGTCATCGGCCAACGCGGGCCGGGCGAAAAGCGCGGCGATCACGGAAAGGATCAGGGCAAATCTCATGGTGACTCCTCTGGTCGGTCTCGAACGGATGTCGTGCCGGCGCCGCCCAGCGCGACCCAGCCCTGACGCCACCGCGTCAGCGTGGTCAGCGCGCAGGCCGCGGCGAAGATATAGGCGAGCACCGGGAAATGCACCGGAAAAAGGCACATCAGGATGAAAAGCGCGACGGTCTCGAACCCCTCGGTCAACCCGCCGAGGTAATAGATCCCCTTGGTCGGATAGGCCGGGGCCGCGCGGCCCTCCCTGGCGATCACCGCCGCGAAGGCCAGGAACGACGACCCCGTGCCCACGAACGCCGCGATGAGCACCGCCGCCGGCAGGGCATTGGCATCCGGCGCGGCCAGCGCAAACCCCAGCGGCACCAGCGCGTAAAAGACGAAATCCAGCGCGATATCGAGAAACGCGCCCCGATCCGACGGCCCCGTGATCCGCGCCACCGCCCCGTCAAGCCCGTCCATCAAGCGGTTGAGCAGGATCGCGACAAGCGCCGCGCCAAAAAACCCCAGCGCCAGCAACGGCAGCGCCAGAATCCCGATCCCGAAACCGGAGAGCGTGATCGCATCGGGCGATACGCCAAGTCGCGACAGCACCCGCGCGGGCGGATGCAGCAAACGGCGCTGCATCGGCAGGATCACCGCGTCGATCATCTCCGCCCCCGGCTCGCATCGCTGTTGCGCAAATCTCTCACCCTGTTTCCCTGGAACAAGGCACATGGCCTTCTTGCGCGCACCCTAGGGTGCGTGGCGGGGACGGTCCATTCACAAATCCCTGTCGTCAACGTGAGCTATGTTGCAACAAGGCCAAGCCTGCGACCCGCCTTTGATCGCCGCGCCTGCCTCATTGTCGGAAGATGAGTATTTCTGGCAAGATGAAGGAACAGGACGCGCTTCGTCTCTTTCTTGGTAAAAATACTCAAGATCCCTGCATCGAGGCGCGGGCCACCCCTCAGACCACGGGCACCACCCCGCCGATCACCTCGCCCGCATCCAGCAGCAGGTCTTCACGCCACGCATTGGAGATGAGCTGCACCCCGACCGGCAGGCCGCCCGCGTCGCCGGTCGTGACCGTCAGGCCCGGCAGGGCCAGGAACGGCAGGGCGATCTGGCTCATCTGGGCCTCGGCAATCGCCTCGAAATCGGCCTGGCTCTGCACGTCGCGCAGATCCTCGAAAGGCAACGCGCCCGAGACCGGGCAGAGCATCACAGGGTAGTCGCTGAGAAACGCGCGCCATGCCCGGATCAGCCGCGCGCGCGATTGCAGCACGTCCATCACCCGCGCGAGGTCGGCCGGCGGTGTCATCGCCTCGAGGAACCCATAGACCGCGATCGCGTCCGGGTCGCCCTCCTTGCGCACCGCCTCGGCGGCGCCGCGGCGCATTTCCGACAGCCACATGACGAGTTGCAGCTCCATCGCCTCGCGCATCGGCGGCGGCGAAACCTCGTCCACCCGCCATCCCGCCGCGCGGAAAGTCTCGGCGGCACGGTGCAGCGCCTCCTCGATCTCGGGCGCCACCGGCATCCCGTCATGGGTCACGCAAAGCGCCATCCGCCTTGGCACGTCCGGCCCGCGCAGCGGCATCGGGCTGTACCACGGATCGCGCAGATCGGGCGCGGCCATCGCCGCCAGCGCCAGCCGCAGATCGGGGATCGAGCGCGCCAGCGGCCCCGACACCGCCATGAGCTGCGCCCCGATATGCCGATCCGGCCCGCTGTCGTTATGCGCCGGCACCCGCCCATGCGACGGGCGCAGCCCGTGAATACCGCAGGCATAGGCCGGGTAGCGCACCGACCCGGCGATATCCGTGCCATGCCCGACCGCGCACATCCCCGAAACGACCGCCGCGGCCGCCCCCCCGGACGAGCCGCCCGGCGTGCGTCCCGGCGCGCGCGGATTGGTGGTATGACCATGCAGCGAGTTACGGGTGAACCAGCGCAGCGAAAAGGCCGGCGTGTTGGTGCGCCCCACGATCACCGCGCCCGCCTTGCGCAGGTTCGACACCACCGGGCTGTCGGTCTCGGCGACGAGATGCTCCTGAAGCCTGAGCCCGTTTGTGGTGGCATGGCCCTTCTGATCGACATTGACCTTGATCGTCACCGGCACCCCGGCCAGCGGCCCGGGGTCCTGCCCCGCCGCCAGGGCGCTATCGACCGCATCCGCCGCCGCCCGGGCCTCGCCGTCACAGCGCGCCACGATGGCGTTGCAGCCCGGGTTGGCCGTTTCGATCCGGTCGAGCACCGCCTCGGTCAGATCGCGTGCGCGGATGTCACCGCCCCTGACCCGCGCCGTCATCTCGCTTGCCGTCAATGACCAGAGTTCCGCCATGCCCCGTCCCCTTCCACTTTCCCGGATGTGTCGCGCCAGATTGTCACGCGCCGCGCGCCGGGGGCAAGCCCCGGGGCGTTCTGCCCTTGCGTCGGTGTTGCGCGGGTCGGCGCTTCGCCGTTCGCCCGGTTAACCCCGCGCCGCCGCCCGTCCCCGGCAGCCGGGTGGCAGCCGCGCGACAGCCGGATGTCACCCCCGATTCGGGGAGGGTTAACCATCGGCAGATGGCTGCCGCCGCCGCGCTGCCCGCAACGGCAGCCGGTGAAACACCGTCGCCACCATC
Source organism: Aquicoccus sp. (assembly GCF_041686535.1). Taxonomy (NCBI): domain Bacteria; kingdom Pseudomonadati; phylum Pseudomonadota; class Alphaproteobacteria; order Rhodobacterales; family Paracoccaceae; genus Aquicoccus; species Aquicoccus sp. The sequence goes on from NZ_JAWLDS010000009.1 coordinate 57,821, forward strand.
AGCCGCAGGTCATAGCAGACATTGTGGTTGCGGGCATAGATCAGGTCGAGCCGCGCCTTGGTCGGAACGCAGCGGCGGGTATAGACCGCCTCGGTCTCCTCGGGGGTTCTGCACCGGGCCAGAAGCCGCTCCTCGGTGCGGTGATAGGCCAGCGTGGCCAGCCCCGTCACACCGGGGCGCGACTTGAGGACCTCGGCATATAGGGCCGGGAACCGCTCGACATAGCGGCGCAGCGGGGGGCGTGGCCCCACGAAGCTGATGTCACCGCGCAAGATATTGAAAAGCTGTGGGATTTCATCCAGGCGCGTGCGCCGGAGGAACCGTCCGGTCGGGGTAATCCGGTCCGCCTTGTCGCCGCCCGAGACACCGCTGTCATTCTGTGCAATCGTCATGGTGCGGAATTTCCACAGCATGAAAGGCTGTCCCGGGGCTTTCATCCGTTCCGCGACATAAAACACCGGGCGTCCCTCACGGATCAGGATCCACAGTGAAATCCCGGCGACAAGCGGCACCAGGGGAAACGCCAGTACCAACGCCAGCACGAGATCGAATGCCCGCTTGGCCGGTGTCACGCCACGCTCTCCCCATCTTGCCATCCGCGCACCAGCGACACGACGCTTTCTTCGGGCAAGGCGGTCAATCGCGCCAACCTGCCGGTGTCGAGCCACACCATCGGCGCCGCCCCGTCCGGCGCTGCGCGCCAGTTCACGTCACACCCCGCTGCGCGCGCGATCGCTTCCATTGCAAGCGGCGGCTGGGTTGCGACATTCACCGTGAGAGGCATGGGCGGGATCGCACAATTCAGAAGGGTTTCAATGGCTTGCGCCAACGCGCGCAGCGAGACATAGCTGCGCCACGGCCCTTCTCCACTGTCGAACCGGTCAAGCGTGACCGCGCCCTTGCCACGCCGGATCGCGGCGAAAAGACTGTCTGCGCCGGCAACATTGCCGATCCGCATGACAACGGCCCGGGGGCCATCCGGATGGGCCGCGCACCAGTTTGCAATGGCCTCCTCCATGTCGAGCTTGGCCCGGCCATAGGGGTTGATGTCGCCGCCCGCCGCATCCTCTTTCAACGGATCGGGCCCCGGCAGATAGACCGCGGCCGACGAACAATGCAGCACCCGCTCCGCCCCGAGCGTCGCGGCCAGTTCCATCGCCTCGATCGCCAGCGCGGCGTTTTCGGACAGATCACGCGTGGCCGTGCCGCCCGCTTGCGGCGTCACGCCCCAAAGGGCCAGAACCGCGCCGATCGGCGACAACGAACCTGGCGCGGCGTGTCCCGGTTGCCACTCGACTCCGTTCGCGGGCGGATCTCGCCTGTATTGCCAGCTTGCTTGCCAGTCATCCGGCCCGCGCGCCTGCCAGTGCCGCGCCAACATTCGCCCCAGTTTGCCGCTCGCGCCCAGAACCAGAAGTCCGCGTTGTCGTGTCGTCACGGTCACGTTTCCCATTCACTGCACATGGCGGTTTTAATCATTGTCTATCCCAGCATATAGAATGTATGACAGATGCAACACCTACCAATGGCACCCGGGGGGTTCTTTGCGTATCTCGTCAAAGCTCGTTGTTCTCTTCATGGCTCTGTTCGTCCTGGCCGGCTGTGCCATGCCACGTGGCGCTGCGATGGTCTCGGAAGTTCTCAACGAAAAGGACAAGCAAAAGCCCAGCTTCCAGGTGGTCGAGGTCACGCGGGACGAACTCCCCGAACTCGCAACCTGGCCCGAGACCGGTTGGAGCGGGCATTACAGGTGGTTGCCAGCCGAACGCGGACCGGACGCGCCGGTCATCCGCAACGGCGACCAGGTTGCCCTGATCATCTGGGACAGCCAGGAAAACTCGCTTCTGACGACAGAAGCCGAGAAATCGGTGAACATGGCCAATCTCGTCGTGTCGCCCAACGGCTCGATCTTCGTACCCTATCTGGGTGACGTGGTCGTCACGGGGATGACACCCTATGCTGCGCGCAAGGAAATCCAGGACCGTTTGCGCCCCATCGCCAGTGATGCACAGGTGCAGATCGCGCATACCTCAGGACAGGAAAACTCGGTCGATCTGGTCGGTGGCGTGGCCCGTCCGGGAACCTACCCTCTTGCCAGTCGCGATGTGAGCATCCTGAGCCTCATCGCAGAAGGCGGCGGCATTTCCGACGCGCTGCGCAATCCGCTGGTCCGCCTGATCCGGGGCGGGCAAACCTATGAAATCCGGGCCGAGAGCCTGTTTTCCGATGCGTCCAATAACGCCCTCGTGCGCGGCAACGACAAGGTGATTGTCGAAGAGGACAAACGCTATTTCACCGCGCTCGGCGCCACCGGGAGCGAGCAACTGGTCTATTTCGAAAAGGAAAAGATCACCGCTCTCGAAGCGATGTCGATCATCGGCGGACTCTCGGACAGCCGCGCCAATCCCAAGGGCGTTCTCGTGCTGCGCGACTATGACGACGACCAACTGCGCCCCGAAGGCCCGACCAAGGCGCAGGTCGTGTTCACCTTCGATCTGACGAGTGCCGACGGGCTCTTCGCCGCGCGCAAGTTTCAGGTGAACCCGATGGATACGGTTCTGGCCACCGAATCGCCGGTGACCACGGTGCGCACGGTCACCAGCCTTCTTGGGTCGCTCGTCGGTCTGACCACGACGATCGGCAACAACAGCTGATCCTGTCATGTGGAGCGCTGCGCGGGGTCATCCCCGCCAGTGCAACAGCCGCCTTTCGATCATCGTGATCGCGCTGGACACCAGCACGCCCAGAACAGACAGGATCACCACCCCGGCGAAAAGCCGTTCGAGATCGTAGAGCGATCCGGCTTCGAGGATATAGGCGCCGATGCCGTATTCCGCGCCCAGCATCTCGGCAGCGACCAGCAGGATGATGGCGATGGCAAGGCTGATCCGCAACCCCGACAGGATGCCGGGCATCGCACCCGGCAGGACGATCTTGCGCACGATCGACCACCAGGTCAGGCCGAAACTCTGCCCCATTCGGATGAGCGTCCGGTCAACATTGTCGACCGCGCCATAGGTCGCCACCACCGTGGGCGTGAAGGTGCCAAAGGCGATGAGCGCGTATTTCGACCCCTCGTCGATCCCGAACCAGATCACGAAGAGCGGCAGAAGCGCGATCTTCGGAATCGGGAACAATGCGGCCACCACCGGCACAAGCCCGGCCCGGACATAGGAAAACAGCCCGATCAGCACCCCCACGGACACCCCGACCGACACCCCCAGCGCGGCGCCCACCGCCAGCCGCGACAGCGACGGTGAAAGATGCTTGGCCAGCAACCCCGACTGCCAAAGCTCCGCGAACGTGGCCAACACGTCCGATGGACGCGGCAATGTGAGGTTGGAAATCCACCCTGTCCGCGTGCCCCATTCGGCAATCGCAATCAGCAGGACAAACACGATGAAGCCAACCCAGCGGCGCACTTGCGGACGGAACCCCCCGCCCCGAAACGGAACCGGTCGGATCTCAGGCATCGGCCAGCTCCGCATCCGCCGCCCGCGCCTCGTCGCGCATCAATTCCCAAAGGTGCTGCTGCTTGGCGGCCAGTACCGGGTCCGCCATGTCACGTGCCTCCAGCGGGGCGGCGATCTCGACCATCTCGCGGATCGCACCCGGGCGGCGCGACAGCACCACGATGGCATGCCCCAGCCGCACCGCCTCGGCCAGGTTGTGTGTCACATAGACGGAGGTAAAGGGTGCGCGCGTCCAGAGCCCGATCAGGTCATCCATCAGCAATTCGCGGGTCTGGGCATCCAGCGCCGACAACGGCTCGTCCAGCAACATCACCGCCGGATTGACGGCCAGCGCCCGTGCAATCGCCACCCGCTGCTTCATGCCGCCCGACAACTGCCGCGGCAGGGCACCCGCGAAATCCGACAGCCCGGTGCGGGCCAGGACATCGACCACGATCGCCTGCCTTTTCTGTCGTCCCAGCCGGTGGTCTTCAAGCGCCAGCGCGATATTGCCCTCGACCGAACGCCACGGCAACAATGCAAAATCCTGGAATACGTAGGTGAGCGGATTGAGGCATCCCGCGGGCGGCGATCCGACCTGCAATATCTCTCCCGCGTCGGGCTGTTCCAGCCCGCCCATCATCCGCAGCAGCGTGGACTTGCCACAACCCGACGGGCCGACAATGCAGACGATCCGCCCTTCGGGAATGGTCAGGGTGATGTCGCGCAGCACCTCGGTGCCACCATAGGCGTGGCTCACGTTCTTCAACCGCAATTCCATGGAAATTCCGCCGGTTTGGCGCGGCCCCATGACGGGGGCCGCCCTGGTTGTTTTCAGCCTGTTGTCTCGACATAGGACGCATCGACCAACTGGTCCATGCTCACATCACCAACCAGGCCCTCGGACTTGAACCAGTCAAGCTGATCCTTCACCGACGCCGTGTTGAGCGCCGCGCCGGGGTTGAGCCGCATCGTGCCGTTGATGATCGACGGCGCCGCCTTGTCCAGCGGCCGGTCCGTATAGACATAGTTGTGGATGAGCGCGACCATCTCGTTCACGCCGTCCTCGCCACCGGCCTTGTCGATCATGGCGCTGTTGTAATCGTCTACCCCTTTCGAGAACCCGGCGAGGAAGGCGCGGGTCATCTCGCCCTCGTCCTGCGCGTTCGCGGTCGAGGTAAAGACCGTCGTGACCTGGTAATCGGGGATGTAATCCGAGACGTCGCCGATGATATGCACCGCGCCCGACCCGGCCAGCGGCTTGGCAATATGCGGCACGATCGTCCAGGCGTCGATATCCCCGGTTTTAAGCGCCCCGATGACCGCGCCCACCTTCTGCAACGGCTTGAAACTCATCGCGGCGCCCTCGGCCGCGGCGATCTTGGAGCCCATGTAGTGAAACGACGATCCTGCCGTGGTCATGCCGAACGACTTGCCATCGAGCTGCGCGGGGCTGGTCAGTCCGGCCTGGTAAGCCGCGTCCGACGCCAGGATCTTCTGCCCGTCGATGCCCGGCTCTTCCGAAAGGCCGCCACCGATCACCTTGATCGCGCCCTTGTCGGCCAGCGAGATCAGGCCGCCGGAAATCGCCGTGACGGCATAGTCGACATCGCCGCTGGCAATCGCCACGGCCATCGGCTGCGCGGCCTGAAAGAACTTGAGCTCCACATCCAGCCCGGCCTCGGCGAAATAGCCGCGTTCCACGCCGATAAAGCTCGCCGAATGCGAGGTAAAGCGCAGCGCGCCGACGGTGATCTTGCGATTCTGTGCGATCGCGGGCGTGGCCAGCGTGCCGCTGGCGGCCGCGGCCCCCAAAAGGCCCAGCGCGTGGCGGCGGTTCATCGTGGTCATGATATCTCCCCTTTTCTTCATGTCTCCCGGTCCTAGGTTAATCACCGATGCGCCGGAGGCGGAAGGGCAAACCGGGCGTCATCCGCCCTTCCCGGCCAGCATCGCCTCGACCAGTTTCTGTACCCTCAATGCCTCTTGCGGTGTGGCAAGCCGGCTGGCCCCACCCTCGATCAACGCCAAGAACTCGTCGAGCTGCGCCCGGATCGCCCCGCTGCGTGGGTCCACGCCACCGCGCTCGACGGGATGGAACGGCCCACCGTCCGAGACCGCATCGACATAGAAATCGCTGATCCGGTGGCTGGCACGCGCGCCCTTGAGGGTGAGTTCCTGCCGGTCGGGCTGCGCCCCGCCGACGCTGGCCATCACCGTGACGGGCAATCCTTCGGCAGTCTCGAGCCGGGCGAGCATATGGGTTTCGCACAGCGCCGTGTCGGCGGGATACGACGGGCGCGCCCATGTCAATGTCAAAGGCCCCAGGACGCGTTCCGAGACGAACAGGAAATGCGAGATCACCTCGCGTGTCATGCCCCCCTCGTCGCGAAAGCGCAGCCAGTCGGCAGCCTTCTGCCACGCCCGCGGCCATGCGCCATAGGTCACGACGATATCCGCCCCCACAAGCGCGCCCATCGCACCGGTGCGGGCGGCCTCGGTCACGGCAGTCATCGCCAGGCTTGCCGCTTGCGTGAAATTCACCGCTACCGGCACGCCCGTCGCGGCCAGCCGCGCCACAAGATCCTCGCTCGCGGCAATATCCACGCCCAGCGGCTTTTCGAGGAACACCGCCTTGCCCGCCTCCGCTGCCATCAGCGCAAGTGCCTTGCGTGGCACCGGCGGGCAGGCGAGATAAACCAGATCGGCCCCCGCGATCGCCGCCTCCGCGCTCTGCACGATCTCCGACCCCGGCGCCAGGTCACGCGCTTGCGCACAGGCTGCCGGGTCCGGGTCCCACAAAAGCGCCGGCTCATACCCGTCATGCGCGACCATGTGTTCGAGCATCCGCCGCCCCATGATCCCCAGCCCGATAATCGCGGTCCTGACCGTCATCCCTGTTTCCTCTCGTCCTGCCCTGCCCCGAGCAATGCACGCTCCATCATCATGTGCACGCCCTTCTGGCCGTTCACCGTTTGCGTGATCCGCAAGTCGCCTGCCAGCGAACACAGCATATAGGCGTCCTCGCGGCTCAGCCCCGTTTCCGCGACGATCCACGCGATCATGTCGCGCAGCGCCACCTCGGCACAGCGGTCGAGGTCCTCATGCATCCCCATCGTGATCAGATGCGTGGGCGTCTCGGCGCGCGGCCGGTCAAGCGCCATGTCCTCGCGCAGGGTCAGACGAAACCGACCCGCAAGCGCGGTCTCGATCGCGGTGACGCAGACCTCGCCATCGCCCTGTGCGCCGTGCCCGTCACCGCACCAGAACATCGCCCCCGCAACATGCACCGGCAAGAACAGCGTCGTCCCCGCCACCAGTTCGCGGTTGTCGATATTGCCGCCATGGGCGCGCGGCTCTATGGTCGAGATGCGCCCCCATCCGGGCGGCGGCGCCACCCCCATCACGCCAAAGAACGGCCTGAGGGGCAGGTCGAGCCCCCAGGGCATCCGCGCCACCATCCCCGCGCGATCCAGCGGGATGATCTCGATCCGCTTGCGTTCGAATTCGCCGGGCAGGGTGCCCATAAGCGGGTGGATCAGGTTCCAGCCCCAATCCTGCCGCAGCGCGACATCGAGAATATCGACCTGCAACACGTGCCCCGGCCGCGCGCCCCGCACCGCCACCGGCCCGGTCAGGATATGGCCCGGCAACATCCGCTCGGATCGCGCGTGAATCTCCCACAACTCGGGCGGCACGTGGAACCCGGCATCCTTGCCCGGCACATGGTCCGGCCCGCCCGAAACCGTCTCGATCAGCACCTCTTCGCCGCTGTCGATCTCAAGCGCGGCAGGAAGCCCCGCATCGAAATAGCCCCATGCGCAGGTTTCAGGGCTGGCAGTGAGGCAATGTGTCATTTTCCGGGTCCAGTTCGATCGGTGTTTCGCCGCGCAGTTGACACCATCCGGCACCGGGGGAAAAGGCCCAAAGCTCAGGCGCTGCGCAGATGCTGTTCCCCGCGGGCTTCGGCCAGCCTTATCTGTTTCTGCCGCTCGCGAAACCGGGCCTTGTCGGCCTCCGAGGTCTTGCCCACGCAATGATGACAGCTCACGCCGTCCTCGTATTCGGGCCGTGCCCTGTCCTCGGGCAGGATCGGGCGACGGCAGGCATGGCAGAGCAGGTGCGGCCCTTCGCGCAAGCCATGGCCCACCGAAACCCGCCCGTCAAAGACGAAGCATTCGCCTTCCCACGTGCTCTCTTGCTCGGGCACCTCCTCGAGGTATTTCAGGATTCCGCCCTTGAGGTGAAACACCTCCTCGACGCCCTGTTGCAAAAGCCAGTTGGTCGATTTCTCGCAGCGGATTCCCCCGGTGCAGAACATCGCGATCCGCTTGTTGTGAAACCGCGCCTTGTTGGCCTCCCACCATGCCGGGAAATCGCGGAAACTCGCGGTTTGCGGGTCCATCGCACCGCGAAACGTGCCGATCGCGACCTCGTAATCGTTGCGCGTGTCGATCACCGCGACATCGGGCGCAAGGATCAGGTCGTTCCACTCGGCCGGTTCGACATAGCGGCCCACCTTGCGCGCGGGATCGACATCGGGCTGCCCCATGGTCACGATCTCGCGCTTGAGGCGGACCTTCATCCTCCGAAACGGCTTCTCCGCAGCGGAGCTGTCCTTCCAGGTAATGTCGTCACAGCCAGGCAGGGCACGGATATGTGCCACAACCCGGTCAAGCCCGGTCAACCTGCCCGCGATCGTGCCGTTGATCCCTTCGCGCGCCAGCAAAAGCGACCCGGTGATCCCGTTTTCCTCGCACAGGCGCAGCAACGGCCCGCGCAACGCGGCGGGGTCATCGAAACGGGCGAAGTGATAAAGCGCGCGGCAGGTGAACATGTACGCCGATTTACGCCCGAAACCCGCGCCTCGCAAGGGTCCGGTTGACCGCGCCCCGGCTTGCCGCCAGTCTCGGGCAAGGAGCAAAAGGACAGCCCATGACCCACGCCTTGATCGTGATCGACATGCAGAACGATTTCTGCCCCGGTGGCGCACTCGCGGTCGAGGGCGGCGACGAGATCGTCCCCGGCATCAATGCGCTGATGCGCGAATTCGATACCGTGGCCCTGACGCAGGACTGGCACCCGGCCGGGCATTCTTCCTTCGCCTCGTCCCACCCCGGCAAGGCCCCGTTCGAGACGGTGGAAATGCCCTATGGCCCACAGGTGCTCTGGCCCGATCACTGCATTCAGGGCAGCCCCGGTGCCGCCTTTCACCGCGGGCTGGACACCGTTCCCGCAGCACTCGTCCAGCGCAAGGGGATGCACCCAGAACTCGACAGCTATTCGGCCTTTTTCGAGAATGATCACAGCACGCCAACCGGCCTCGAAGGCTGGCTGCGCGACCGTGGCGCAGGCCGGCTTACGCTTGTCGGCCTTGCCACCGATTTCTGCGTCGCCTGGTCGGCACGCGACGCCGCGCGGCTGGGCTTTGATGTGACCGTGCGGCGCGATCTGTGCCGGGCGATCGACCTCGATGGCTCACTTGCCGCGGCAGAGGCCGAGATGACGCGCGCGGGCGTCACCCTCGCCTGAGGGCGGGCATTGCGGATTTCTTAACCCATCACGCGCTAGGCTCCTGCCATATCGGCAAAAGGGAACCAGCGAAAAACCGATGACAGCGGCGATTCAGGATATCCGGGCGCGGCTCGACGCGTTCGATGCCCGCAACGCGCCCACGGGGTTGTTTCTGCGCTATTCCCACGGGCGCGTGTCGCATTTCTGGGCTCGTCAGGTGATGACCCTGCTGGGCAGTGTCGCTCTCGTCCTGCTGGCTGGGCCCTTTATCGGACTGATGGCCGGTACCTTGGCCCTGGCAGGTGAAATCGTGGATTGTGGCCTGCTGCGTGCCGTGCCCGGCCTCGTGGCGCGCGGCGCCGAACCGGCGCGCCTGTCGCGGCTGGCGACGGTCAGTGCCGGGTTGCAGGCGGCGACCATCAGTGCCTGCATCGCACTCGCATGGCTCGGCGTTCCCGATGATACGGCGACGGCCTTTGCCATGGCGTTCGCCGCGGGCGCCGCGGTCAACGCCGGACTCGTCCTGCCATTTCACCGGAGCGCGGCGCTTGTACGGCTGGCACTCTATGCCGCAACCCTCGCGGGGTTGTTCCTGTTCGAGATCGTCACGCAGGGGCGCCTGTCGCAACGGGCGCTTTTCGACCTGATCGCGACCGGGATCATGGGTTACGCGATCTACATCTTCCTCGGCTTCGTCGTCTCGGGGCATCGGCGCCACACCCGCGACAGCCGCGACTTGCTGGTCCAAAGCCTCGATCTCGCCCGCGCCAATTCCCATCTAAAGGAACAGCAACGCGAGGCCCGCAACCTGTCGCTGGTGGCCCGCCACGCCAATGACAGCGTGATCATGGCCGAGCCCGACGGCTGCATCTTCTGGGTGAACGAGGCATTCACCCGCATCACCGGCTATTCACTGCAAGAGGCGCGTGGCCTGCGCCCGTCCGAGCTTCTGAACGCCCCCGACACCGATTCCGCGGTCAGCGACGGCATCGCCGCCGCCGTGGCGGCGGGCCGCGCGCACCGGGCCGAGATCCTCAACCAGCGCAAGGATGGCGGACGGATCTGGATCGAAACCAACATCGTGCCGGTTCTCGACGAGACCGGCGCGGTGGAAATGGTCATCTCGATCGAACGGGATATTTCATCGGCCAAGAAGCATGAGGCCGAACTGGCCGAGGCCAAGATCGCCGCCGAGAAGGGCGAACGCGCCAAGGCCAGTTTCCTGGCCACGATGAGCCACGAGATCCGCACACCGATGAACGGTATCATCGGCATGGCCGACCTCCTCGCCGAGACGCAGCTTGGCGCCGAAAGCCGACACTATGTCCAGACCATCCGCCAGTCGGCCAATGCGCTTTTGCGCATCATCAACGACATCCTCGAGTTTTCGCGGCTCGACGCCGGCAAGCCGGTGTTGCACGCCAATGTCTTCTCCCCCGCGGCCTGCATCGGCGAGGCCCTCGCCATTCTCAAGCCGCAGGCACGCGCCAGGGGGCTGACGTTCGACCTGCTGATCGACGGCGCGCTGCCCGACCGGGTGACGGGCGATGACGGGCGGCTCAGGCAGATCCTGATCAACATCGTCGGCAACGCGATCAAGTTCACCAGCCGCGGCGGTGTCACGATCCGCGCCTCGGCCCGGGGCGAGGGCACGGGGTATCGCCTGCGCTTCGAGATCGAGGATACCGGCATAGGGATCGCCCCCGACCGGATCGCGCATGTGTTCGACGAATTCGAACAGGCCGATACCGCCACGACGCGGCAATTCGGCGGCACCGGGCTCGGCCTTTCCATTTCGCGCCTGCTGGCGCGCGAGATGGGTGGCGACATCACGCTGACCTCGGCTCTCGGCAAGGGCTCATGCTTTACCGTCACCCTGCACATGGCCCGGGGCCCCGACGCGACGCACCCCGCACCCGCCTTGCCCGACCGACCGCCGGACCTCGCCCACCGTGTCGTGCTTGTCGCCGAGGACAACCGCACCAATCGCCTTCTCGTGCGAAAGTTCCTCAAGGACACGCCGTTCACCCTGCTCTTTGCCGAGAACGGGCGCGCGGCGGTCGAGATGACGCGCCGCCACCGCCCCGACATCGTGCTGATGGACATGTCCATGCCCGAGATGGACGGCCTCGCCGCGACCCGCGCGATACGGGCCGAGGCCCCGGCCCAGCCCCATATCATCGCGCTCACCGCCAATGCCTTCGCCTCCGATCGCGCCGCCTGCCTGGCCGCGGGCATGAACGGCTTTCTCAGCAAACCCCTGCACAAGGACGACCTGTTGCAAACCCTTGCCCAATCGCCCGCTGCCGCGCCTTTCCCCTTTCCGCCCCCTGCCGATCTGTCCTAGAACGGTGCGACACCTGCCAACAATGGGGGACGCACGCCTTGGACATCGCCACCCGCGTCTGGAACCACAAGTGGAAGATCGACCCGATCGTGCGCTCGCTGATCGACAACGACTTCTACAAGCTGCTGATGTGCCAGTCGGTCTTTCGCAACAAGCCCGACACGGAGGTCACGTTCTCGCTCATCAACCGTTCGAAATCCGTCCGTCTGGCCGAACTCATCGACGAGGGCGAGCTGCGCGAACAGCTCGACCATATCCGCTCGCTCTCGCTTACCCGCGGCGAATCCACCTTCCTTCGCGGCAACACCTTCTACGGCAAACGCCAGATGTTCCGCCCCGAGTTCATGACCTGGTTCGAGAACCTCCGCCTGCCCCCCTACCACCTCGAGAAACGCGACGGCCAGTTCGAGCTCACCTTCGAAGGCACCTGGGCCGAGGTCACGCTCTGGGAAATCCCTGCCCTCGCCGTGCTGATGGAACTGCGCGGACGCGCCGTGCTCAACCGCATGGGCCGGTTCGAGCTCCAGGTGCTCTATGCCCGCGCCCTCACCAAGCTCTGGGAAAAGATCGAACGCCTGCGCGGGATCGACGGCCTCAGGATCGCCGATTTCGGCACCCGCCGCCGCCATTCCTACCTCTGGCAGGACCGCTGCGTGCAGGCCATGATCGAGGGGCTCGGCCCCGCCTTCGTCGGCACCTCGAACTGCCATATCGCCATGAAACGCGACATCGAGGCGATCGGCACCAACGCCCACGAACTGCCCATGGTCTATGCCGCGCTGGCCGACAGTGACGAGGAACTGGCCCGCGCGCCCTATGACGTTCTCTCCGACTGGCACCGCGACCATGACGGCAACCTGCGCATCATCCTGCCCGACACCTACGGCACCAAGGGCTTTCTCGACCGCGCGCCTGACTGGCTCACCCAATGGACCGGCATCCGCATCGATTCCGGCGACCCGGCCAAGGGCGCCGAGATCGCCATCGACTGGTGGAAAAGCCGCGGCGAGGACCCGCGCGAGAAACTGGTGATCTTTTCCGACGGGCTGGACGTCGACAAGATCATCGAACTGCACCGGCAATTCTCTGGCCGGGTCAAGGTCAGTTTCGGCTGGGGCACGCTCCTGACCAACGATTTCCGCGGCCTCACCCCCGACGATTCCCTCGCCCCCTTCTCCATGGTCTGCAAGGCCGTCGCCGCCGAGGGCCGCCCCACGGTCAAGCTCTCCGACAACCCCCTGAAGGCGATGGGTCCAGCGGACGAGATCGCGCGCTACAAGCGCGTGTTCGGGGTGGGCGAACAGGAAGCGATGGAGGTTGTGGTTTGATCCTATAGCGAGTCGCGGCAAATCGGATTCGTCCCCTGCCGGACGATAGGGCGGCACATGGCCGCGGTCGGGTGCTCACAACATTGGCGCCGTGCAGTTTAGCTTGCAAGGTCTTCCCCGGCCCGAAGCGGTGCGCATCATGTCAAAAGCACCCGGCCGGGGGGCGGCCA
>NZ_JAWLDS010000010.1:0-69447 GCF_041686535.1 Aquicoccus sp.
CTGGCCGAGTATGGCCGCAAGGAAATCGCGATTGCCGAGACCGAGATGCCGGGCCTGATGGCGCTGCGCGCGGAATATGGCGCGCAAAAGCCGCTCAAGGGTGCGCGGATCGCGGGCAGCCTGCACATGACGATCCAGACGGCGGTGTTGATCGAGACGCTGGTGGAACTGGGCGCGGACGTGCGCTGGGCGTCGTGCAACATCTTCTCGACGCAGGATCACGCGGCGGCCGCGATTGCCGCGGGCGGCACACCGGTTTTCGCGGTCAAGGGCGAGACCCTGCCGGAATACTGGGATTATGCCGACCGGATCTTCCATTTCGAGGAGGGCGGCGCCAACATGATCCTCGATGATGGTGGCGATGCGACGCTTTACATCCTGATGGGCGCGCGGGTCGAAGAGGGCGAGGAAGAGCTGATCGCCGCGCCCACGAGCGAAGAGGAAGAGGCGCTTTTCGCGCAGATCCGCAAGCGTATCGCGGAAACCCCCGGCTGGTTCATCAAGCAGCGCCACATGATCCAGGGCGTGACCGAGGAGACCACGACCGGGGTGCACCGTCTTTACCAGATGATGGAAAAGGGGCACCTGCCTTTCCCGGCGATCAACGTGAACGATTCCGTCACCAAGTCGAAATTCGACAACAAGTATGGCTGCAAGGAAAGCCTTGTCGACGGTATCCGTCGCGCCACGGACACCATGATGGCCGGCAAGGTCGCCGTGGTCTGCGGCTATGGCGATGTGGGCAAGGGATCGGCTGCGTCGCTGCGCGGGGCCGGCGCGCGTGTGAAGGTGACTGAGGTTGACCCCATTTGCGCGCTTCAGGCGGCGATGGACGGATTCGAGGTGGTGACGCTCGAGGACGTGGCGTCCAGCGCCGACATTTTCATCACCACCACCGGCAACCGCGACGTGATCCGCATCGAGCATATGCGCGAGATGAAGGACATGGCGATCGTCGGCAACATCGGCCATTTCGACAACGAGATCCAGGTGGCGAGCCTCAAGAACCACAAATGGACCAACATCAAGGACCAGGTGGACATGATCGAGATGCCGAGTGGCAACCGGATCATCCTGCTGTCCGAAGGGCGACTCCTGAACCTCGGCAATGCGACGGGGCATCCCAGCTTCGTGATGTCGGCCAGTTTCACCAACCAGGTTCTGGCACAGATCGAGCTGTTCACCCGGGGCGACGCATACGAGAACGAGGTTTACGTGCTGCCCAAGCATCTCGACGAGAAAGTCGCGCGGCTGCATCTCGACCGGATCGGCGTGAAGCTGTCGAGCCTGAGCAAGGACCAGGCGGATTATATCGGGGTGAGCCCGGAAGGACCGTTCAAGCCCGATCATTACCGCTATTGAATCCCGGCCAAGAGCCGATCACGATGGGCCCCGGAGTTCCGGGGCCTTTTCATTTGGAGGATACGCGATGCGGGTGATCATCTATGGCGTGGGTGCGGTTGGCGGGGCGGTGGCGGCCGCGCTGGTCGAGAGCGGGCAGGAGGTGATCGGCATCGCCCGCGGGGCGCAGTTGGAGGCGATCCGCCAGAACGGTCTTCGCGTGCGCTCGCCCGTGTTCGACCGGGTGGTCAAGTTGGAATGTGTTTCTGATCCGGGGGAAATCGCGTTTCGCGAGGATGATGCGATCCTGCTGTGCATGAAGACGCAGGACACCGCGCCGGCGCTCGAGGCGCTGCGTGCGGCGGGTGTGGACAAGCAGCCGATTTTTTGTGCGCAGAACGGCGTAGAGAACGAGCGGATCGCGCTGCGTGTCTTTCCCAACGTGCATGGGATCACGGTGATGCTGCCCGCATTGCTGTTGGCGCCGGGTGACGTCGTGACATGGGGTGAGCCGCAATTCGGATATTTCGATATCGGGCGCTATCCGCACGGCCATGACGCGGACGACGTGCGGCTGTCGGAGGCGTTCCGGGGCAGCAAGATCACTCCGTTCGTCCTCGATGACGTGATGCCGAGCAAATACAGGAAACTGCTTCACAACGTGGGAAACATCACGCAGGCGGCGCTGGGCCGGGGTGTCGATACCGGGGAGATCGGTGCGGCGCTGAAGGATGAGGCCCGGGCCGTCTACGACGCACATGGGATTAAGCCCCGGGACGGCGAGAAGCACGAACCCGAACGCAGGGAGTTGATGCGGTTCGGCACGATCGAGGGAATCGAGAATATCGGCGGATCGACGGCGCAGAGCCTTGCCCGGGGGGCCGGGTCGGTGGAAACCGACTATCTGAACGGCGAGATCTCTCTCATGGGGCGGCTGGCGGGCGTTCCGACGCCGGTGAACGATGCGATGACGCGGCTGGGTGCGCGGTTGGCGCGCGAAGGCGTGGCGCCCGGATCGATGACGCTCGATGATCTGCGCCGCCTGGTCGGATGACACCACGGCAGGGAGCACGCGGGCCAGTTTTCCCTTTGTGGCGTCAGGAACTCACGCTAGTCTTGCCCATAGCGCAAGCAGGAGCTTTTGTAACGGGCGGATACGTCAGACAATTGGAGACAGTGAGATGGGCAAACGCGACGATTTGATTGCAAGATATGCGGAAGACCTCAGGACAAAATGCGGGATGACGCCGGACATGGACCTTTTGACCAAGGTCACGATCGGATGCGGGCCGGCGATCTATGATGCCGATGCCGCGACCGTGGCGGCGACGCAGGAGAGCGAGCTCGAGACGGTGAAGAACAACTTCCTGATCAAGAAGCTGGGCCTGGCCGATGGCCCGCAACTGATGGAGGCGATCAAGTCGGTGCTGGACACCTATGGCCAGTCGGAGCGCAACAAGTACCGCGCCGTGGTCTATTACATGCTGGTCAAGCATTTCGGCAAGGAATCGGTTTACAACTGAGCCGCGCCAACACCCGATCGAGGACGCCCGCCCATCCGTGGCGGGCGTTTTGCTTGGTTTCAAAAGAACAGGATGGCGGCCAGAACGTAAAGCGCCATGAAGATCACGATGAGCGAGCCGAGCGTGTAGAAATTGGCGCGGGTCTCGTGGCTCTTGGCGGTGCCATAGGCCCATGCGTGCAGTGCGCGGGCCGCAACAAAGCCATACATCAGGATCTGTGCCAGAAGCAGGGGCGGCGAGGCCGCGACAAACAGAAAGCCCGCGGCGAGAAAGCCGGGAATGTTCTCGAGATCGTTGCGGTGCATCCGGCGAGACCGATCGACGTAATCATTGGGTTCGAGTTGTGTCGGATCGGGATCGGTGTTGATGCGGCCGGGTCGGAGATCTTCGGGGCTGGCATAGCCACCCTTGACCTTTATCATCCGGTACACCGTGACCCAGCCTTGCCCCATGATCTTGAGAACCATGAGTGCCGCGGCGATGGCGTAGGTCACGAAGACCGGGTTTTCCAGCGTGTATAGAGACATGTTTCCCCCCGTTTTTGGAGAGAAGAATGCGGAATTGTCCGGGATCTGTCAAAGCTGTCGGGTTTGGAAGCCCTGCGCGCATCCACAGGAGACCCGCATTTTAGCCAAATTCCAGGCAGATGGCGTTTGCGCGTTGGGGGCGAGCGCGATATTTTCAAACCTGCCCGAGTCAGGATGGCCGGACCCAGTTTCAAAAGTCGCGTGTGGTGAGTAGGGAGCACGTGGGGAGACGGAGGGTTCTGGTTGTGCCGGGGCCCTCCGTTCATGTGTTGGGGCCGTGTTGCGCGGGCGGACGCCTCCGGCGGGAGTGTTTCAGGCAGGATGAAGGGGCGGGATCAGGGATCGACGCCGCCCAGTTCACAGATGATGCGCCATTCCGCGTCGGTGACGGGTTGCACCGAGAGGCGCGAGTTCTTTACCAGCACCATGTCGGCCAGGCGGGGGTCGGACTTGATCTCGTCGAGGGTGACGGGGCGGGGCAGCGTGGACAACGCCTTGATGTCGACGCATTCCCAGCGGGTGTCGTCCGTGGTGCTGTCGGGATGCGCCTCGGCGATGATCTCGACGATGCCGACGATCCGCTTCTCGTTGACCGAGTGGTAGAAGAAGCCGCGGTCGCCGCGTTTCATTTCGCGCATGAAGTTGCGGGCCTGGTAGTTGCGCACGCCATCCCATTCCTCGCCCGCGTCGCCGCGGGCGAGCTGATCGTCCCAACCCCAAGTGTTGGGCTCGGATTTGAACAGCCAGTAGCGCATCAGCCGATCACCTTTTTCCATTCGATGAGATTGACGGACTCGAAAAGACCGGCCTTGGTATAGGGGTCGTTGTCGGCCCAGTCCTGGGCCTGCTCCATGGTCTCGACATCGAGGATCACCAGCGATCCGGCCATTTCACCATCGACGATGAGTGGCCCGGCCTGGCTTACGATGCCGGTTTCCTCGATGTAATCGAGATGGGCGGCGCGGTTCTCGCGGCGCAGTTCGATCTTGCCGGGCATGTCCCGGGCGATGAGAGCGACGAGCATCTATTCCTCCTTAAGGGGTCTGGACAGCAGGGTTTGCAGGGCCTGCGTGGCGGTGAGGCGACCGGCGCAGAGATCGGCGACGGTGGCGCAGATCGGCATGTCGATCTGCAACTCGGCGGCCCATTCGGTGACGGCGCGGGCGGTGGCCACGCCTTCGACGGTGATCACGGGATCGACGGCCTCGCCGCGGCCGAGCGCGAGACCGTGGCGATAGTTGCGCGAGAGGTCCGAGGTGCAGGTGAGCGCGAGATCGCCAAGCCCCGAGAGGCCCATGAGCGTCTCGGACCGTGCGCCGCGTTCGAGGGCGAGGCGCTGCATCTCGGCGAAGCCGCGGGTCATGAGCGCGGCGCGGGCACTGTCGCCCATCCCGAGGCCGATCGCGGCACCACAGGCGATGGCGATGACGTTCTTGAGAGCCCCGCCCAGCTCGGCGCCGATGGTGTCGGTGCTGCGGTATATGCGCAGGTTGGGCGTTGTCAGAGACCGTTGCAGGGTCTTGCCGGTGGCGTCGTCGGCACAGGCCAGGGTGAGCGCGGTCGGCAGGCCATGGGCAATGTCGGCGGCAAAGCTGGGGCCGGTGAGGATGGCCGGTTGCGCATTGGGAGCGTGACGGGCGATGGTCTCGACCGGGCCGAGATGGGTTTCAAGGTCGATCCCCTTGCAACAGGCGACAAGGGGGCGCGGGCCGAGCGTGGTCGCGTGGTCTTCGAGAAAGCCGCGCAGGGTTTGCGTCGGCACCGAGAGCAGCGCGGGGATCTCGGAGGGGAGCGCCGCGAGATCGTCGGACAGAAGGATGTTCTCGGGCAGTTTCAGCCCGGGCAGGCGGCGGGTGTTCTGCCGCGTGTTGCGCATTTCCGAGACATGGTCGGGGTCATGCGCCCAGAGCAGGATGTCGCCGCCATTCTGTGCCAGCGAGATGGCCAGCGCGGTGCCGAACGCGCCGGACCCGAGGATCGCGATCATGCCTTGGCCCCTTTCTTGCCCGAGCCCAGAAGGGCCGGTTGGTTTGCGTCGAGCGGCCAGCGCGGACGCGCGGCCAATGTCATGTCGTCCTGTTCGCCATGGGCAAAGCGTTCGAGCCCAGCATAGGCTATCATCGCCGCGTTGTCGGTGCAAAGCGCCAGCGGTGGAGCGAGGAAGCGGGTGGCATGACCGGCCGCAAGCGTCTCTAACCTTGCCCGAATGGCAGTATTCGCGGCGACACCGCCGGCCACGGCAAGGACCGGCACGGGCGGGTCTTCGGCAAGGTAAAGCGCCAGGGCGCGGGCAGTTTTCTCGGCCAGCACATCGACCACGGCGGCCTGGAACGCGGCGCAGAGGTCGGCGCGGTCCTGCCGGGTGAGACCGCCCTTGTCGGCGACAATCGCGTCGCGGGCGCGCAGGAGCGCGGTTTTCAGACCCGAGAACGAGAGGTCGCAACCGGGCCGGTCCAGCAGCGGGCGGGGGAAGCGGAAGCGGGTGGGGTTGCCATGCGCGGCCGCGGCCTGAACCGCGGGACCGCCGGGCTGGGGCAGGCCGAGAAGGCGCGCGGTCTTGTCAAAGGCTTCGCCGGGGGCATCGTCGATGGTGCCGCCGAGGCGCGAGAAATCGCCGTGACCACGGGTCAGCAGGAACTGGCAATGCCCCCCCGAGACGAGCAGCATGAGATAGGGATAGGCGATCCCGTCGGTGAGCCGCGGGGTGAGCGCATGGCCGGCAAGATGGTTGACGCCGATGAGCGGTTTGCCCGCCCCCGCGGCGAGCCCCTTGGCGCACATGACACCCGAGAGCACGCCGCCGATGAGGCCCGGCCCGGCGGTGACGGCGATGGCGTCCATGTCGGAAAGGGCCAGATCAGCCTGTAACAGAGCCTCTTTCGCGCAAGTATCGACCCGTTCGGCATGGGCACGGGCCGCGATCTCGGGCACCACGCCGCCATAGTCGGCATGAAGCTCGGCCTGGCCATAGACAACCGACGACAGGATGCGCGCCGCGCCGGGCACGCCACGGACCACGGCGGCGGCGGTGTCGTCGCAACTGCTTTCGATACCGAGGATGGTCAGCGTGTCGCCCATGGTGTTTCCATTGCGTGGCCCCTTTGCGGCAGGTAACACCGGTCAAGCGCCAATAACAAGTTGGCCCGTAGTGGCATGTGATGAAACCCGTGATCCTCCTGACCCGTCCCCACATCGCCGCCCGGCCTTTTGCCGATGCGCTGCGGGCGCAGCTGGGCGCCGTCCGGATCGTGCAATCGCCGCTTCTGCGGATCGAATGGCTGGCGGCGGACCTGCCCGGGGGCGTGCCGATCTTTACCTCGCCGCGCGGGGTCGAGGGGTTCGTGCGCGCGGGTGGAGACGCGGGTGGCGGGTGCTGGTGTGTGGGCGATGCCACGGCCCGGGCCGCGACAGAGGCGGGATTCACCGCGCGTTCGGCCAGCGGCGATGCAAAGGCGTTGGTCGCGGCGATTCTGGAGAGTGGGGAGGCGGGGCCGTTCGTGCATGCCCGGGGGCGCCACGCGATTGCCGATCTGGCGGCGATCCTGAGCGACGCGGGACGCGAGACGCGTTCGGCGGTGGTCTATGACCAGGTGACGCAGCCGCTGACCCCGGAGGCGCGGTCGCTTCTGCATGGCAAGGCGCCGGTGGTGCTCCCCCTGTTTTCGCCACGCACGGCACGACAGTTTGTAAAGGAATACCGCGCTGACCCCGCGATGCGAGCGCCGCTTTTCATCGCGGCGATGAGCGCGGCCGTGCGCGATGCGCTGGGCGATGTCGATGCCCGTGCCTTGAGCATTGCCACGCATCCGGATGCACAAGCGATGCGTGACGCGGTGCAAGGACTGATCGACGCAGCGAGGCGGCTTGAGGCCGGGCCGGGTCACAAGTAAGGTCGATTGGATTGAACTGAGTTTTTCCACGTCGAGATTCGGGAAGGTGGTAGCAGGTGGCAAAGACATCGAAACCCAGGAATGAGCCGGACACCGGGCATGAGGTCGATGCCGACAAGCTCAGGACTGCAATTCAGGATGTGGTGGCAGAGGTGCCTGAACGGCCCGTCGCGATGGATCCCGAGACATCGCCGGATGACATGGCCGCGGAAACCGTCGGCCGTGACGATGCGGACACGCTGCCAAAGGATGTGAGCGACGACGCCGAAGCACCCGATGCCGACGGTGCCGAAGAGGCCACGCAAGCGCCGGAACCCGATGAACCCGAACAAGCCGACTCTGGCCCCTGGGTGGGCAGCGAGACGGCCAGCGCGCAATCCGCCGAGCCGGTGGTGATCCGCAAGGGCGGGTTTCTGCCGATGCTTATCGGCGGGCTTCTGGCTGCGGGGATCGGATTCGGCGCGGCGTTCTATATCCTGCCCGAGGTCTGGCCGGACCTGGGCGATGACGACGGGTTCGAGGCGCAGGTGAGCGAACGGCTGGATGAACAGGCGCAGGCGATCGAGGCATTGCAGGAGGCCGAGCCGGACCTTGGCCCCATCGAGGCGCGGCTTGACGATCTCGAAGGGATGCAGGGTGGGATCGATACGCTCGACGGGCGGGTCGATGACATGGCAGAGGCGATGTCGGCGCTCGAAACCCGGGTGAACGATCTGGAAAAGCGGCCCGTCACCGAAAGCGCGTCGCCCGAGGCCGTGGAGGCCTATGAGCGTGAGTTGCAGGCGGTGCAGGACGCGATGGCCGAGCAGCGTGCCGAGATCGAGGAGCTTTTGGCCGAGGCCGCGGAGAAAGAGGCCAGCGCCGAAAGGAGTGCAGAGGAGGTGGCGACACGGACGGCGATGACCCGAATCCTGACCGCGCTCGATACGGGGACGGGTTTCGCCGAAGCGGCCGAGGAGCTGGCGGCGCAGGATGTGGACCTGCCGCCGGAATTGGCCGGGGTCGCGGATTCGGGCGTGGATACGATGGCGGACCTGGCCAGCGCCTTTCCCGACGCGGCACGCGCGGCACTGGCCGAGGCGCGCAAGGACGAGGACGGCGGGTTCGCGGCCTTCCTCAAGGATCAGTTGGGGGTTCGCTCGCTCGAGCCGCGCGAGGGCGACGATGCCGATGCGATCCTGAGCCGGGCCGAGGCGGCGGTCAATGAAGGTCGGCTCACGGATGCGATGGCCGAGATCGACACCCTGCCCGAGTCCGCGCGGGCGGCGATGTCGGACTGGATGGATCGGGCGCAGGCACGGGCGGATGCGGTCGCCGCCGCCGAGGCGCTGGGCGCGGATCTGGATTTGAACCGGGGATAACGGAATGCTGTGGTCACTTATCAAGATTGTCCTTTTCGTTGTCCTTGTCGCCATGGCGACATTGGGGGCGGGGTATCTTCTGGAAATGGAGGGCGGTGTGCGCATCGCCTTTGCCGGGCAGGAAATCACGCTCACCCCGCTGATGTCGGTCATCGTGGCGTTGCTGGTGATCCTGGCCGTGTGGCTGTTCCTGCGGCTGTTCGGGCTGCTGATCGCGATGCTCAAATTCCTCAACGGGGACGAGACGGCGTTGTCGCGCTGGTTCGACCGCAACCGCGAACGCAAGGGGTATGATGCGCTCGCACAGGGGATGCTGGCGCTGGCCTCGGGCGAGGGCAAGCTGGCCATGAGCAAGGCCGGAAAGGCCGAGAAATACCTGCGCAAACCGGAACTGACCAACCTTCTGACCGCGCAGGCGGCCGAGATGACGGGCGATGCGCGGAAGGCCGAACAGGTCTACAAGCGGCTTCTGAAGCACGACTCGACCCGCTTTGTCGGTGTGCGCGGGATCATGAAGCAGAAGCTGGCCGAGGGTGACACGGACATGGCTCTGAAGCTGGCGCAGACGGCCTTTGCGCTCAAGCCGGGCCATGCCGAGACGCAGGACGTGCTGCTCAAGCTCCAGTCGGAGAAAGCCGACTGGAAAGGCGCGCGCGAGACGCTGGCCGCCAAGCTGCGCCACGGGACATTGCCGCGCGACGTGCACAAGCGGCGCGAGGCGGTTCTGGCCTTGCAGGAGGCCAAGGACGTGATCGAGGAGGGCGCCACGATCGAGGCGCGCGAGGCGGCGATCGCGGCCAACAAGCTGTCGCCCGACCTCGTTCCGGCGGCGGTGATGGCGGCGCGCATGTATATCGAGGAAAGCAAGCCACGCTATGCGGCGCGCGTCATCAAGAAGGCGTGGGAGGCCGCGCCGCATCCGGACCTTGCCGCCGCCTTTGCCGAGATCGCCCCGGATGAAACGCCCGCCGAAAGGCTCAAGCGGTTTGCCAAGCTGACGAAAATTCGGCCCGATCACCGCGAGACCCGGCTCTTGCTGGCCGAGCTTAACATCGCGGCCGAGGATTTCCCGCAGGCCCGGCGCGAGCTGGGCGACCTGCCCGAGCGTGACCCGGATGCGCGGGTGTTCACGATCATGGCCGCCATCGAACGCGGCGAGGGCGGGTCGGACGCGGTGGTCAAGGGCTGGCTGGCCCGGGCGCTCAACGCGCCGCGGGGGCCGCAATGGGTGTGCGAAAAGTGCCACCATATCCACGCCGAATGGGTTCCGGTCTGCGAGAATTGCGGCGCGCTCGACACGCTGAGCTGGACCGCGCCGCCGCAATCGCAGGTGACGATGCCCGCGGGGACCGAGATGCTGCCGCTGATCGTGGGGGCAATCGGGGACGATTCGGATCGTGACGAGACCCGCACGCAGGAGGCGGAGCCAGGCGAATCCGAGATCATCGACGCGGAGGACGTCTTGCACGAGCCGGCCCCGGAGCGGACGGACAAGTAAAGGCGTGCGCCTTTGGTGCCGTGATGTCCCGCCTGCCTTGGAGCCGGCAGTTAAGAAATTCTGAACCCCCCGAACCGCGGCGTGAGGAACGCTTTACCCCGCGGCGGTAGACCGGTCGCTGTCTTATCAGCACAGCTTCACGGAATTCGGGAAAGTCAGATGCCGCACTCTTCGCCACGGGTTGAACTGCCCTATCTTCAGCCGTCCCAGGCCCAGAAAGATGTCACCCATAACGAGGCGCTTCAGCGTCTGGACGCGGTGACGCAGCTTTGCCTGCTGGGCTTTGCCGATACGGAACCGCCGGAACTGCCGGCGCCCGGCGACATTCACGGGCTCGGCGCCGGTCCGACGGCTGCCTGGGCGGGGCATGGGGGCGAGCTTGCCTATTGGAGTGGCGATCAGTGGCTGTTTTTCACCCCGAAAGAAGGGTGGCGGGCCTGGGGTGTGCCAGAGCAGGAACTGCGGGTCTGGCGCGATGGGCAATGGCAAGCCGTCATTGACCGGCTGGATGGTGTCGTGCACCTGGGCGTCAACACGAGCGCGGATGCAACGAACAGGCTGGCGGTGGCGTCAGATGCGACACTTTTGAGCCACGCGGGTTCGGGGCATCAACTGAAACTCAACAAGTCCGCGACGGGCGACACCGCCTCGCTCCTGTTCCAGTCAAACTGGGCCGGTCATGCCGAGATGGGGCTGGCGGGCACGAATGACTGGTCGATCAAGCTGTCACCCGATGGCGCGTCCTGGATCGAGGCGCTCCGTCTGGACAACACGACTGGTCTTGCCTCGGGCGAGGCCATCCAGCAATCCGCCAGCGATACCATGGCGGGGCGCCTTATGCGTGCCGATTACGGATACTGTCCGGGCAACATTCTCGGCGCCGTCTCCCAATCAGGTGGTGATCCATCCGGCGCGGTGATCGAACGCGGCAGCAACAGCAGCGGCCGTTACGTCCGTTATGCGGACGGCACACAGATTTGCTGGCATGAAATCAATGTCGGCAAGGTGGGTGACGGCGGAGGGGACGGGACACGCGACGATCCCTATTACTCAACCAATGTTTCATGGACCTTTCCGGCAGTCTTTATCGACGATGATATCGGCGTCTCGTTGCATGTCGAAGGCAAAACACATCTATTGTCCGACCGATCCATGCTGGCGACCTACTTTTCACGCACGACCACGAGCCTGAATGCCGTTCGCGTCTATTCGATGAACAGCAATGCTTCGCCAGAGGATGTGATTATTCCAGTGACTGCCATTGGTCGCTGGTTCTGAAGGAGATCCCCATGAAAATTTCATTTTCCCCCATGCGCCGCGATGACACGCTCACACTGTCAAGAAGCGGCGACACTCTTACGATCAACGGCGAGACGTTTGACTTGTCGGGTATCCCCGAGGGCGCAACGCTTCCACAAGACGCGGTAACGTGTGACTGGTTGGCGTCGGACGTGGAGCGCATAGATGGTGATCTGCACATCACCCTGATCCTGCCTCACGGGGCAACCGCGCCGCAGGAGGCACTTTTTCCCGAACCACTCACCGTCGCCCGTGACGGGCCCATCGAGCTGCCTGCTGTCAGCCTTGTCCAAGAGGGGCAAATCCAATGAGCAACATCGATCTGAGCCAATTGATCATGCCGAAGACCAAACTTGCGCAGCGCCGGGCAGAGAGGTTTCACGAACTCGCGGATTTGCGCTGGAAACGGGAAACCGGGGGACTCAATCTTTCGGGCAGCTTGCGGGTGAACACGTCGCGGGAAAGCCAGGCCCAGATCGCGGCTTCTGTGCAATCGATACAGTCGGGCCTGCTCAAGGAACCGGTTGACTGGAAACTCGAAACAGGTTGGTCAAAATTGACGATCGAGCAGATCCTCCTGATTGCACGTGCGGTGGTAGATCACGTGCAGCGGTGTTTCGCCACCGAACGGCGGCTTGCGGCACGAATGGAGGAGCACGACGGCGACCTGTCGGATCTTGATCTCGTGAATGCGTTCGACGAGGTGTATGAGGCGTTGAAGCGGGCCGATTGATCACGCTGACGATCGAAAAGTGGCCGCTTGGCGTTCACCATGGCCACAGTGCAATTGTGAGCGTGTAATCCGTGCGTTAGAAGGGGGAAACAGGGGCGGCGTTGTCTGCTGCCCGGTCCTTGTCAAAGAGTTGTTTCATGTCCAGAATCAGGATTACCGTCGCTGGCATGGGGTATGTCGGCCTGTCCAATGCCGTCCTGCTGGCCCGTTCGAATCCCGTCTGCGCCTATGACATCGATGAAGAGCGTGTGTCGATGTTGTCGGCGCGGCAGAGCCCGGTCGAGGACCCGGAGATCGAGGATTACCTTGCGGGAGATGCGCTGGACCTGAGGGCAACCACGGACGCGGCAACGGCATTCGCCGACGCCGATTTCGTGATCGTCGCGACACCCACGAATTATGATCCCGAGACCAATTTCTTTGACACGACGAGTGTCGAGGACGTGATACGCACCGCCGCGCGGATCAATCCGACGGCGACGATCGTGATCAAATCCACGGTTCCGGTGGGATACACGGCCAGCTTGTCGGAAAAGCTGGGCACCGGGCAGGTGATTTTCAGCCCCGAGTTCCTGCGCGAAGGGCGTGCGCTTCATGACAATCTCTATCCCAGCCGGATCGTGGTTGGCGAGCACTCGGATCGGGGGCGCCGCTTTGCCGAACTTCTCAGGCAGGGCGCGCTGCGCGAAGACGTGCCGGTCTTGCTGACCGATCCGTCAGAGGCCGAGGCGATCAAGCTTTTTGCCAATACCTATCTTGCCATGCGGGTGGCCTTCTTCAACGAGCTCGACAGCTATGCGCTCAGCCTCGGGCTGAATTCGCGCCAGATCATTGAGGGGGTTGGATTCGATCCGCGGATCGGAAGCCATTACAACAATCCTTCGTTCGGGTACGGGGGTTATTGCCTGCCCAAGGATTCCAAGCAGTTGCTGGCCAATTATTCCAGCGTGCCGCAGAACCTGATCCGGGCCATCGTGGATGCGAACAGCACGCGCAAGGACTTCATCGCCGAGCAGATCGTGAAAATGAATCCGTCCTGCGTCGGCATTTATCGGCTGGTCATGAAGCAGGGGTCGGACAATTTCCGCCAAAGCTCGGTTCAGGGAATCATGAAGCGGATCAAGGCCAAGGGTATCCCGGTCATAGTCTATGAGCCGGCGATGGAGGATGCCACGTTCTTCGGTTCGGAAGTGACGCGCGATCTTGCTTCCTTCAAGGCACGTGCCGACGTCATTCTGGCCAACCGCAGTACGGCGGACCTTTCGGATGTTCACGAGAAGGTGTTCACACGCGACCTGTTCGGCTCGGGGTGAACGCGGCGATGCGTGTCAGCGCGGCATTGGTGTGCGGTGCTTGTTATACGGCTTCCAGTCGGTGATCTCGGGGTAATACATCTCGCGCCAGCGCGCGACGCGCGGGTTCATCACCTGCCGCCATTTACGTGGCCACAGCGCGAACAGCGTCATGATCGGATAGCCATAGGGTAGTTGCGGCGCCTGCGCCCCGGAGTAGTTCTGCAACAGCGGAAAGCGCCGGTCGGGTTTGTAATGGTGATCCGAATGGCGTTGCAGGTTGATCAAGAGCCAGTTTGTCGCCTTGTGCGCCGCGTTCCATGAATGATGCGGTTTCACGTGCTCATACTTGCCATCGCCCAGATGTTTGCGCGTCAACCCGTAATGCTCGACATAGTTGGTCAACTCCAACTGCCAGACCGCGCTCAGCGCCTGCACGAGGAACAGGAAAAGCCCCAGCCAGCCCCCCAGATAGAGCGCCAACGCCAGCGCCAGACCCTGCAACCCCCAATAGCGCCAGAACGGGTTGCGCGTATCGGTCCAGGGCAGGTTCTTTTTTGCCAGCTTCTCCTTTTCCGCGCGAAAGGCCGAGATCAGCCCCTCGCGCAGCACGCGGGCAAAATAGCGATGGAAATTCTCGTTATAGCGCGCGGTCACCGTGTCGCGCGGCGTGCCGACATAGGGGTGATGCACCAAAAGGTGCTCGGTGCGGAAATGTGAATAAAGCACCATCGCGAGAAGGATATCGCCCAGCCAGCGTTCGAGCTTGTTGCGCTGATGCAAAAGCTCATGGGCATAGACGATGCCGACCGTTCCGCTGATCACCCCGAGCGAGGCGAAGAGCACCAGAAGCTCGATCCAGCCCAGGTGCCCCGAGGCGGTGACATACCACAGGATGCCGTAAAGCGTGACGAACTGGACCGGCACCCAGAGCATGACGCCCATCCTGTACCAGTAGAGCGCATCGTCATCGATCCCGGTGTCGGCGTTCTCGGTGTTCAGTCCCAGAATCCCGTCGAGCCCTGAAAACACCCACCACGCCACGAGCGGCAGCAGGATCACGGTCCAGCCACCGTGAACCGCACTGATCCACGCAATCGGGACCAGCAGATAGGTCATCCAGAACGGCAGGAACCGGTTCGGGCGGGCGATGGTTTCGGCGTCGATCATGGCAAGTCCCTCGGCGCGGTGGCCACAGATTGAAGCTCAGTTTCGACCGCATCGCGGGCAAGGTCAAATACCTTGCGCATCACCGTGGGCAGGTCCGAGGGGCGAAAATCGTGGCTTGGCATGAACAGGCCCCTTTGCGGCACGCACTCCATCGGCAAAACGGCGGTCCGAATACCAAGATAAAGGTGGAAATGGGTGAATGTGTGGCGCGCCTCGGCCCCGATGTCGCGCCATTTTGCCGCAGCGGGCGGGGCCTCCTGTGCCACTGCGCCCCACTCTGCCCCGGGCCAGCCCAGCATCCCGCCCAACAGCCCCCGCTCCGGCCGTCGTTCCAGAAGCCATGCACCATCCACCCGCCGCCCGACATAGGCGATGCCAAACCGGGTCGGTTTCGCCTTTTTAGGCTCTTTTTTCGGAAGCTTCGACGCCATGCCATCGGCCCGGGCGCGGCAAGAGCCCGTCCATGGGCAGATCCCGCAGGCCGGGTTCTTCGGCGTGCAGATCGTGGCACCGAGGTCCATCACCGCCTGTGCGTAATCCCCGGGCCGCGCATCGGGCGTCAGGCGGGCGGCTTTATCGCGGATCGCGGGCTTGGCGCGGGGCAGCGGCGTTTCGATCCCGAACATGCGCGCCATGACCCGTTCGACATTGCCATCCACCACCACTTCGGGCGCATCGAAGGCGATCGCCGCGATCGCTGCCGCCGTGTAGGGGCCGATGCCGGGCAGTTTTTCCAATTCCACCCGCGTTCGCGGAAACCCGCCCATCCCGGTCACCACCCGCGCGCATTTCAAGAGGTTGCGGGCGCGGGCGTAATACCCCAGACCCGCCCATTCGCCCATCACATCCGCATCATCCGCCGCGGCGAGCGCGCCGACCGTGGGCCAGCGCGTCGTGAACCGATCGAAATAACCGCGCACCGCCGCAACGGTGGTCTGCTGGAGCATCACTTCGGACAGCCAGACCCGATATGGATCGGGCCGTTCCGTCCGCCCCGGTGGCACCCGCCAGGGAAGGTCGCGCGCATTGACGTCATACCATGCGAGGATTTCCCCGACCCTGCCCTCCGGCCCGTCACGCAAGTTTTACGTCCCCCAATTCGAATACCCCTGTTCGCCCAGCTCTCCTGCCACTAAATTGGCTCGGAACCAAGGGAGGCAGCGATCACATCGCGCAAGGTATCATACAGCAAGGGCTTTACCCGCGCATCCGCGCTCTTGCAGCCTGATATCCGCCGGGCGGGCGAATCGCGGGGATTTGCCGTGTCGCGCATCCTGACCCACTGGGCGGAAATCGCGGGAGAAGAGGTCGCCGCCATTTCGCGCCCGGTCGAGGTGTCCTATGGTCGTGGCGGCTTTGGCGCGACGCTTTCGCTCTTGACCACCGGGGCACAGGCCCCGCTTCTGGAGATGCAGAAAGAGCAGATCCGCGAACGGGTGAATGCCGCCTATGGCTATAATGCCATCGCCCGGGTACGGGTGACACAGACCCACGCCACCGGCTTTTCCGAGGGCCAGGTCAGTTTCGAGCATCACCCCAAACCCGCCAGTCCCGTCACTGCCGACCCCGCGCTGACCCGCGCCGCCGCTGCCACGGCATGCGGCGTTTCCGACCCCGGGTTGCGCCAGGCGCTTGAAGCCCTTGCGCAAAACGTTCTATCCAGATCCAAACGCCAGAAAGGGCCCGACACATGATCCGACTTCTCGCAGTGACGCTTGCCGCCATCCTCGCGTGGCAAACCCCGGCCATCGCGCAATCCGACGGAGAGGGCGCAACCGTAACCGAAATGACCATGGGCCCCGAGGACGCGGAGGTGACACTCATCGAATACGCCTCCTTCACCTGCCCGCATTGCGCGACCTTCCATGAGGACCAGTTCAAGAAGATCAAGGCCGACTATATCGACACCGACAAGATCCGTTTCATTTACCGCGATGTCTTTTTCGATCGGGTCGGTCTCTGGGCGTCGTTGCTTGCCCGTTGCGAGGAGTCGCGTTTCTTCGGCGTCACCGGCCTGCTTTATGAAAAGCAGGATGAATGGCTGAGCTCGAACGATCCGGCACAAGTCGCGGGCAACCTGCGCCGGATCGGCAAGGTCGCCGGACTTGACGAAGACCGGATCGAGGCCTGCCTTTCGGATGCCGACAAGGCCACCGCACTCGTCAACTGGTTCGAGGAGAACCGCGAGGCCGACGATATCGATTCCACCCCCAGTCTTGTGATCAACGGCACGAAATATTCCAACATGGCCTATTCCGAGATCAAGGAAATCCTCGACGAGGAGCTGGGCGAGGAATGACAGCCCCGCTTTCCGGCCTCAAGGTCGTCGAACTCGCCCGTATCCTGGCCGGCCCCTGGGCCGGTCAGACGCTTTCCGACCTCGGCGCCGAGGTGATCAAGGTCGAGGCACTGCAAGGCGATGATACCCGCCAATGGGGCCCGCCCTTCATCGAACGTGACGGTGATCGCAGCGCGGCCTATTTCCACTCCTGCAATCGCGGCAAGGCGTCGATCACGATTGATTTCCGCGATCCGGACGATCTGGCCCGGCTGCGCGATGTGATCGCCGGGGCCGACATCCTGATCGAAAATTTCAAGGTCGGGGGCCTTGCCAAATACGGGCTCGATTACGAGACGGTCAAGGAAATCAACCCGGGCCTCATCTATTGTTCGATCACCGGCTTCGGGCAGGATGGCCCCTATGCCCATCGCGCCGGATATGACTATATCATCCAGGGCATGTCGGGCTTCATGTCGATCACCGGCGATCCCGATGGCCAGCCCCAGCGCGCGGGCGTGGCGATCACCGATCTCTTCACCGGGCTTTATTCCGTCGCCGGTATCCTGGCCGCGCTGCATCAACGTGCGAGCACCGGGCGTGGGCAGCATGTGGATATGTCCCTTCTCGATTGCGCCGTGGCGGCCATGGCCAATCAGGCGCTCAACTACCTCGCGACCGGTACGCCGCCGGGGCGCACGGGAAACTATCACCCCAACCTCACCCCCTACCAGGTGTTCGACTGTGCCGATGGCTATATCATCATCGCCACCGGAAACGATGCGCAGTATCAACGCCTTTGCGGGCTACTCGGCCTCGACTGGATGGCCGAACACCCGAAATTCCTGCGCAACGCGGATCGGGTTCAGAACCGGCCCGAGATGATCGGGAACCTGATGGCCGAAACCCGCAAATGGACCAAGGTGGACCTGCTCAAGGGCTGCGAGGAGAGGGGCATTCCCGCCGGGCCGATCAACGACATGGCCGAGGTCTTTGCCGACCCGCATGTGCAGGCGCGCGGCCTGCAGATCGAGCTTGACGGCATCCCCGGCGTGCGCGCGCCGTTCAAGTTCTCGGATGCCGAACTTTCCCTGCACCGGCCCAGCCCGAAACTGGGGCAGGACAACGGCTGAGGCGCCGAAATTCGCGCCTGATTTTTTGGCCTTCCCTCCGAGGTCTTCCGGGGCGCACGCCGTCTTAACCGATCTGGCGATCGAAACCTTGGAACGCCCCGGCAGCCGGGTGGCAGCCGGGAGTCATACGCATATCACCCCCGTTTTTCCGGTGTTGCGCCCCGCGTTTACCTGTCGGGACGTGGTATTAACCGTTCCACAAGGTCATCCAGCGCCTGCCAATCCTCGATCTCTAATCGCACCGGCAATGTCAGCACCTTGAACCGGTATTCGCGCGCCAGCCGCACCGCGTCCTTCTCGGTCGTGACAAGCTGGGCATTCATGGATTTCGCCTGAGATTCCAACCGGTTGAGAATGGCCTTGGTCAGCGGCTGGTGATCCTCAAGCGCCACTTCGCCGACCACATCCGCACCCAGACCGCGCAGCGTGTCAAAGAACTTTTCCGGGTGCCCGATTCCCGCGAAGGCGAGACAGCGTTGCCCGGCCCAGTCCATGCCCATCTCCAAAGGCGCCAGATGCCCCCTGAGACGGGGGCGAAAGATATCCTTACCCCATTGTTTTTCGAAGGATTTCTGGTGATCGTCTGGCCCGATGGAGATCACGGCATCGGCCCGTTTCATGCCCTTTTCCACCGGCTCGCGCAAAGGCCCGGCCGGCAGGCAGCGCCCATTGCCGAATCCCTTGGCGGCATCCACGACGATCAGGGAAATATCCTTGCGGATCAGGGGGTTCTGAAACCCGTCATCGAGAATCACGAGATCCGCACCCGCCGCTTTCGCCGCGCGCGCGCCCGCCATGCGGTCCTTCGCGACCCAGGTTGGCAGGAACGCGGCCAGCAGCAGCGGCTCGTCTCCCGTCTCATCCGCCCGATGCGTGCGCTCGTTCACCTGCACGGGCCCTGCCAATCGGCCACCGTAACCCTTTGAAACCACGTGCGGTTTCAGCCCTCGATCCTGCAATCTGCGGGCCAGCGCAATGACCGTCGGCGTCTTGCCTGTCCCCCCGGCATTCAGGTTGCCGACACAGATCACCGGCAGACCCGGATCGCCCGGCGCGCCGCGCCCAAGCCGCCAGGCCGTCGCCCACCCGTAGAGCCAGCCCAAGGGGGCCAGCGCCCGCGCCTGCCAACCCGGCCGGGCGGGCGGAGTGAACCAGAAACCCGGCGCCCGCATCAGCCTTTCCCCAGCATGTCGAGCATGTCCTGCAACAGATCGATGACCCGGTCCGTCGCCTCGGCGCCCTCGGATGCGACCTCCCATCCTGCCGATGCCATCTGCGCAACGCGATCCGGCGCGGAAAGCAGCTCCAACGCCGTCGTCAATGCTTGGGAATCATTGACGATTCGTGCTGCGCCCGCATTGGCAAAGCGAGAATAGGCCGACAGGTGCCGGCTCACGTTCGGGCCGTAAAGAATGGCCGAACCGAGCGCGGCAGGTTCAAATGGATCGCGCCCGCCGAAGCCGGGAAACAGAGAACTGGCCATGAACGTTACCGGGGCGAGCCTATACCAGAGCCCCATCTCGCCCCGCGTGTCGCCGAGCAGAACCCGGGTCCGTTCGCTGGGCCTCTCGCCGGCCGACCGAGTGGCCGTGGCCAACCCCTGCTCGTGCAGCATTGCGCTGAACTCCGGGCCCCTGGTTTCGTCATCAGGGACAAGGATCAGGAGTTGCCGATGCGCCATTCGACTTGACTGCCGGTGCGCCTCGAGAATCGTTGGCACTTCCTCGGGCTGCGCCATCGCAGCCAGCCAAACCGGCCGACCACCCAGCGCCCGCGCCATTTCCTGCCGTTCCTCCTCATCGCATGGCAGGGCGTTTCGGCCCTCCTGCAAAGGGCCGGTCACGGTCAGGGTTTCGTCGGGCACACCCAGGCGCCGCAGTTTCTGGGCCGCATTGCCGGACCGGGCAAACACGCTGTCGAATGATTCGAGATTGGAACGCAGGATTTCCGGCAGCCAGCGCTGGTGCGGCGCATTAAACCCTTCTTCACATGCATCGATCAGGATCATCGGCACTTCCCGGCGCTTTGCCCGTTCGAGCAATACGGGCCGAAAATATCCGCCGGTCCATAACCCGATGTCGGGGCGCCAATGGTCGAGAAAGCGTGCAGCGCCCACAATCGTATCCTCTGGCAACACCTGCCAGATATCGCCGTGGCGCAGATGATCGGGTGCAGGATCGGGAGTCGGCGTGGTGAGCAGGAAGGTGAACTTGGCCCGCTGCGCACGCAGCCGCGCAGCGAGCTGGAGCAATGCCGAAGCCCGGGAGGGCGAGGTCGCATGACCCCAGATCAACGTCCCGTCGGGCCTGTCTTTTGCAAAACCCTTGCCCGATCTTTGCCCCTTGCCCGCATAGGCCATATAGGCGCCCAGCGACAAGGAGCGGCCGATTGATCGCAAAGGCACGTTCAAACCCTTCCAACGCGACGATCCGGGAGCGGCGGCCATGTTGTCAGGGACCGTAGAATATGGACCATGGGTTCGCCTCGATCGCTTGGTTTCGCAAGAGTGCCGGGGGTTTGCCGGAAGCGTTCAAGCAAGCGCCCGGACCTTGCCACCTTGACGCAGACGACCCTGCAGGTCAAACCACATGGGCCAAGGAGATCCCGATGAAGCCATTCCTGATCCTGCAATTGCGGCCCGAAACGGAGGCTTCGGATAATGAGTTCGAGGCGATCCTGCACAAGGGCGGGCTTGGGGAAGCGGATGCGCATCGCATCCGGCTGGATCAGGAGGCGTTACCGAATTGGCTCGATCTCGACCAGTATTCCGGCGTCATCGTGGGGGGCGGCCCGGGCTGCGTCAGCGATCCACCCGAAATGAAATCCCCGGTCGAAGCCCGGATCGAATCCGCCGTGATGTCGCTCATGCCGGAAATCACGGCGCGTGATTTCCCTTATCTTGGATGTTGCTATGGCATCGGAATCCTTGGTGTGCACCTTGGCGGAGAGATCAGCAAGGCGCGCTTCGGAGAGGATGTCGGCATCTCGGATTGCAGCCTGACACCCGAGGGTCGTGCCGATCCGATATGCGCGGGACTGCCCGATCGGTTTGAGGCATTCGTGGGCCACAAGGAAGCCGTGCAGGCACTTCCGCCCGGATGCGCCCATCTGGTCAGTTCGTCCAGCTGCCCGTTCCAGATGATCCGGCATGGAGAGAATGTCTATGCCACCCAGTTCCACCCCGAGGCCGATAGCGACGGATTCGAGCTTCGGATCAAGATCTATGGGAATCGCGGCTACTTTCCGCCGGAAGAGGCCGAAAACCTGATCGCCCTGTGCCGCGCCGCGGAGGTCCATGCGCCCGAGCTTGTGCTGCGGAATTTTGTCTCCAGATACCGGCGCGCTTGAAACCGACATGGCATGGCCGCGCGCGGGCTTGGACAGCGTTCCGCCACATGCTAGGTTTTGATCAAATTCGATATCCGAAGCGCAGGGAGTGACTCCGATGAAGGACGACAATTTTCTCAAGGAAAACAATGCACGCCATCTCTGGCATCCGATGGGTCATCCTGCGGACAGCCTCGAGAATCCACCGACGATCATCAAGGGGGCCGATGGCGCCCATATCACGGACATCGACGGGCATCGTGTCGTGGATGCGGTTGGGGGGCTATGGTGCGTGAACCTGGGTTATTCCAACGACGTGGTGAAAGATGCCATTGCCAAGCAACTTTACGATCTGCCCTATTACTCGGCCTTCGCCGGATCGACCAACCCGACCGCGATCGAAGCCTCCTATGCCGTGCGAGAGTTCTTTGCCGAGGACGGGATGGTGCGTTGCTTCTTCACTTCGGGCGGATCGGATTCCGTGGAAACCACGCTGCGGCTTGCCCGGCAATATCATCGCCTGCGCGGCGAACCCACGCGCACCAAGTTCCTGAGCCTGAAAAAGGGTTATCACGGCACCCATTTCGGCGGGGCTTCGGTCAACGGCAACAACCGTTTCCGCATCAACTACGAGCCGCTCCTGCCGGGCTGCTATCACCTGCCGTCACCTTATACCTATCGCAATCCGTTCAACGAAACCGATCCAGCGAAACTGGCCCAGTTCATCGCGCAGGCAATGGAGGACGAGATCCTCTTTCAGGGCGCCAACACCATCGCCGCCTTCATCATGGAGCCCATTCAGGGCGCGGGCGGGGTGATCGTGCCGGGCGAGACCTTCATGCTGCTCATGCGTGAAATCTGTGATCGCCATGGCATCCTGATGATCTCGGACGAGGTGATCACCGGTTTCGGCCGCACCGGCGACTGGACCGGTGCGCGCCACTGGGGCGTCAAGCCCGACATGATGTCCACGGCCAAGGGCATCACCTCGGGCTATTTCCCCGTAGGTGCCGCCCTGATGGGTGAGAAGGTCGCGGATGTGTTCGAAAACGACACCACCGGCGAAGGCGCCATCTATCACGGCTATACCTATTCGGCGCATCCCGTAGGGGCGGCGGCGGTCACGGCCTGCCTTTCGGAAACCCTGCGCCTCGACACCAAGACCAACGCCGCCGCCCGGGGCACGCAGCTTCATGAAGGGGTTTTGAAACTGGCGGAAAAACACGACATCATCGGCGATGTGCGTGGCGGCCACGGCCTGATGACCGGGATCGAGATCGTGAGCGACAAGGCGGCCAAGACCCCGATGGACATGGCCACCATGAAACGCATCCACAAGACCGCCTACGAGGCCGGGGCGATGGTGCGTCTGGGTGCACACAACATCCTGATGTCGCCGCCCCTGACCATCACCGAGGGCGAGGTGCAGACCATACTGGACGCGCTGGATGCTGGTTTCTCGACGGTCTAGGCAAACCTGTCGCGCAACCGGAAACCGGCATAGGCCGCGAACATGAGAGTCCGTCTGAACCGCCCGAGGCCAAAGCGCCCGGGCGGTTTCTGCATGACGGCCGGGATCGGAGCGTCACCTGCCCGGCCCAGCACCATGTCGGCCAGCCGCGCGCCGGTATAGCTGCCCATGGCGACGCCATTGCCGTGATAGGCAAAGCCGGCATATACCCCCGGCATCTCGGGCACTTTGCCACAAAAGGGTGCGAGCGAAGGGGAAAGGCAGACCATGCCGCTCCAGTAGTGCGATGTTTCGACATGCTGCCAAGCCGGGAACATCGCGTCGAAATCACGCCGGATCAACCGCCGGATGGCCCGGTCCGATGCGGTCGAGGCGCGCAGCCCCCCGCGCATCCCGAACAGGAACCGATTGTCCGGCATGAGGCGGAAATAGTGCAGCAGTTTCCGCGTATCAAAGGCCATCTGGTGCGAGGTCCAGCCCTGCGCGGAGAGTTCTGCATCGCTCAGCGGGCGGGTGACGATCACGCTCGATTGCGCCGGCATATAGCGTGCGGCCATCCAGTCGGGCAGGTCTTCGCTTGAATAGCCGTTGGTCCCGACGATGATGTTTTCACAGCTGACAGCCCCATGGCGCGTTTCGACGCGCCAAGCGCCGGCCTGTTTGGCAATACCCAAAACCGTGCTGTCGCCATGAACCACCGCCCCGGCCTGTTCCGCGGCCTGCAACAGCCCGGCCAGGTACTTTCGCGGATGCAGTGCGAAACCGATGGGCAGTTTCATTCCACCATGAAACCCGGCATTGAGCCCATGTGCCGAAAGCTGCTCACCGGGAATGATCTCGGGCGTGACGCCGAAATTCTCCTCGATCTGCGCTGCGTCACCTTCAAACCGGGCAAGTGAGGGACGATGGGCGAGAAGTGTTTCACCATCCGAGTGGCGATCGGCCTCGATCCCGTGTTTGTGCAACAGTTTATCGACATGCCGGATCGCTTCGCGCTCTGCTGCTCGCCATTCCAGCCGCGCGGGCTTGCCGAATGTCCGGTCGAGGCTGGCATCCGAAAGCTTGCTGCCGCCCAGGCAACAGAAGCCGCCATTGCGCCCTGACGCCCCCCAACCCGGATAGCGCAGGTCGAGCACACGCACTTGCACCCCGGCCTCAGCCAGCGACAGGGCGGCGTTCAACCCTGTGAACCCGGCCCCGATGATGACCACATCGGCCATGTGATCGCCCTGGAGCGCGGGGCGTTCCAGCATCGTTTCGGGCACGGCCTCGGCCCAGAAACAGTGGTCGATGCGGGTATCGGAATAGGCAAAGGGCGGAAATATGCGCTTCATGTTCAGTTTCGCACGGCGGCCCGTTCGTCGGCCTGCATCTTGAGACTCGACCGCTTTGACACCAGTGACGCGGTAAGGACGCCGATCGTGACAATCAGAATCAGGATCGTCGAAAGCGCGTTGATCTCGGGGCTGACCCCAAGGCGAATGGACGAGAAGATCTTGATTGGAAGGGTCGTGGCCGAGGGCCCAGAGGTAAAGGATGCGATAACCAGGTCGTCGAGCGACAGTGTAAAGGCCAGAAGCCAACCCGAGATTACGGCCGGTGCAATGATCGGCAGCGTGACAAGGCGGAAAGCCTCGAACGGTGTGCTACCCAGATCGAGGGCCGCCTCCTCCAGAGAGCGGTCAAAACTGACCAGGCGCGATGACACGACGACCGAGACAAAGCACATTGAAAAGGTCGTGTGTGCCAAAACGATGGTCAGGACGCCCCGGTCCAGCCCGATCCCGATAAAGAGCAGCAAGAGCGACAGACCGGTAATCACTTCGGGCATCACAAGCGGCGCATAGATCATGCCCGAAAACAGCGTCCGCCCCCAGAATCGACCACCCCGGATCAGCACATACGCAGCCATCGTTCCCAGGACCGTGGCGATGGTCGAAGACGCGACCGCCACCTTGAGCGTGACCCAAGCTGCGTTCAGAAACGCCTCGTTCTGCAAGAGCTCACCATACCACCTGGTGCTGAACCCGGCCCAGACCATGACGAGTTTGGACGCGTTGAAACTGAAGATGATCAGGATGAGCATCGGGATATAGAGGAACGCAAAGCCCAGTGTCAGCGAGGTCGCGTTGAACCAGGTGAACCGCCTCATCCTTCGGCCTCTCGTTGCTTTTGCTCGTTGCGTTGAAAGAGGATGATCGGGACGATCAGGATCAACAACAGGACGACCGCCACCGCGGATGCGATCGGCCAATCGCGGTTGTTGAAGAACTCCTCCCACAGAACCTTGCCGATCATCAGCGTCTGCGAACCGCCAAGAAGCGAAGGGATGACAAACTCGCCCAGGGCGGGAATGAAGACGAGAAAACACCCGGCGATGATCCCGCTTTTTGAAAGCGGCACCGTCACGAGCCAGAACGCCGAGGCGCGCGAACAGCCCAGATCCTCGGCCGCTTCGAGCAGCGACTCGTCAAGTTTTTCAAGCGTGGCATAGATCGGCAGAACCATGAATGGCAGATAGGTATAGACGATCCCGATATAGACCGCCGTGTCGGTGTTGAGGATTCTGACAGGCGCGTCGATCACCCCTATCCAGAGCAGAAACTGGTTAAGCAGCCCCTCGCGGCTCAGAATACCCATCCATGCATAAACGCGGATCAGAAAGCTGGTCCAGAAGGGCAGGATGACCAAAAGCATCAGGGTCGGCCGCCATTCGTCGGGTGCCTGCGCCATGCCATAGGCAATGGGGTAGCCGACGATCAGTGTCATGATGGTCGACAACAGGGCAATTTGGAGGCTGGAGAGGTAGGCTTTCCAGTAAAGTTCATCTGTCGTCAGGAACCAGAAATTCTCGAAATCCAGCCCCGCGAAGAATTCTCTCACACCCACCCACCCGGCACCGAGATCGAGTGTGGGCGTATACGGGGGAATCGAAAGCGCCGTGTCGGAAAGCGAGATTTTCAGGACGATCAGAAACGGGATCAGGAACAGCGCGAGCAGCCAGAGATAGGGAACCGCGATGAGAACAAGGCGCCGCATCTCAGACCTCAAGGACCACGGCGGCGGTTTCGGTCCAGCTGAGCCAGACCTCATCCTCCCAGCTCAGATCTCGGCGCGCGATGCGGCGGGTGTTGGCCGTCTGCGCCTTGATGATCTGACCCGAGGCCAGTTTCACGTGATAGGTCGAGAGGTTGCCCAGATAGGCAATGTCAAGGATCGTCCCCTTGACGAGATTTGTCCTGCCTTCGGGCTTCTCGGCCGAGACAGTCACCTTCTCGGGACGGATCGCCAGATAGCATTTCCCGGCTGGTCCGAGATCCCTCGATGTCTTTGCATGAAGCACCGGCTGGCCCTCGGCAAAGGTGATGTCATAGCCAACGCCGGATCTTTTCGCGTGACCTTCGATGATGTTCACGTCACCAATGAAATCGGCGACATACAGCGAGTTCGGCGACTCATAGATCTGTGCGGGCGTATCGACCTGAATCAGGCGCCCCTCGTCCATCACCGCGACGCGGCTTGCGACGGTCATGGCCTCTTCCTGATCATGGGTCACGATCACGAAGGTCGTGCCGGTCTTTTCCTGGATGTCCATCAACTCGAACTGCGTGTCTTGTCGCAACTTCTTGTCGAGCGCGCCGAGGGGCTCATCGAGCAGGAGCAGCTTTGGTGCCTTGGCCAGGGAGCGCGCCAGCGCGACGCGCTGACGCTGGCCACCGGAAATCTGGTGAGGTTTGCGATGGGCGAACTTTTCAAGCCGGGTCAGTTGAAGCATCTCTGACACACGGTCCCCGATCGCTTTTTTGGGCAGTCTGTCTCGCTTCAGGCCGAAGGCAATGTTGTCCCAGACCGAAAGATGCGGAAAAAGCGCGTAGGATTGGAACATCATGTTCACGGCCCGCTTGTTGGGCGGCACCGGAGCGATATCCTTTCCGGACAGGTAGATCGCACCTTCGCTGACGCCCTCGAAACCCGCAAGCATCCGCATCATCGTTGTCTTGCCGCATCCAGATGGACCCAGAAGGGCAAAGAACTCGCGCTCGAAGATATCCAGTGACAGATTGTCGATCGCGGTGAAATCACCAAAGCGCTTGGTCACATTGCGAAACTGGATGAGCGGTTCCTGATCGGGATCGTTCCAGGGTTCGAACACGGTCTGCGCCATCGACTATTCCTCTGAAAAAAGGCCCGCGCCTGCGATGGCGCGGGCCTGCTTTGGCTTCTGATCAGGTGCCGGACTTGATCTTGGTCCAGAGGCGCGTCACGACCCGCTGCACCCGCGCATCATAGGGTGTGGTCGTGAAAAGGTTTTCGAGGGTGTCCTCGTCAGGATAGATTGCCGGATCGTTGATGACATCCTCGGCAAGAAATTCCTGCGAAGCCTCGTTGCCGTTGGCAAAGTAGACATAGTTCGACGCGGCCGCCATGTTTTCGGGGTCCATGATGAAGTTCAGGAACTTGTGAGCGCCCTCCGGATTGGGGGCATCCACGGGAATGGCCATCTGGTCGAACCACATCTGCGCCCCTTCGACCGGCGCGTTATAGACGATCTCAACGTCATTGTCGGCCTCTTCGGCACGGTCGCGCGCCTGAAGAACATCGCCAGACCAGCCGACCGCGACACAGATGTCTCCATTGGCCAGCGCGTTGATATACTCGGAGCTGTGGAATTTCTGGATGTAGGGCCGCACCGGCTCGAACACGCCTTCCGCCTTGGCGATGACATCGGGGTCATGGCTGTTGGGATCTTCCCCGATGTATTTGAGTGCCGCCGGGATCATCTCGGCGGGCGCGTCAAGGAAGTGCACGCCGCAATCGGCCAGCTTTTCCATGTTCGCGGGATCGAAAACAAGCGCAAGCGAGTTGATCGGTGCGTCGTCGCCCAGAACCTCCCTGACCTTGCCGACATTCACCCCGAGCCCGGTCGTGCCCCACATGTAATTGATCGAGTAGGCGTTGTCCGGGTCATATTGCTCGGTGCGTTCGTCAATCACATCCCACATGTTTTCAATGTTGGGCAGCTTGGACTTGTCCAGTTCCTGGAAGGCGCCCGCCGTTATCTGGCGCTGCAGAAAAGTGCCGGACGGGACAACGACATCGTAACCTGATCCACCGGCAAGCATCTTGGTTTCCAGAACTTCGTTGCTGTCAAACACATCATAGACCAGGTCGATGCCGGTCTCTTCCTCGAATTTCTCGAGCAGGTCCTCGTCGATGTAATCGGACCAGTTGTAGACGCGAACTTCTTCGGCGGTGGCCATGCCCGCGAAAAGAGCGAGCGAAGCTGCGGCGGTGAGCAGATGGTTTCTCATTTCAGTCTCCCTTTGTTGAGGTCGTGCGCCTCTTGTCGCAAGATTTGATCAAGTTTTTTCCCATCATGCAACATGGCAATTTCATTTCACTGCTTGTAACCTTGTCGGAAACGGCCCATCGACGAAAGCGCGCCCTTGCAGATGATTAAAAACTTGGCAGATCGATCCGGCAAAAACTCGGCAACGGAGCGCATGCTGCCGTCCCTTCCGGCCCATGAGCAGGTATACAGACGGTTGCGCGAGACGATTCTGTTTGGAGAACTCGCACCGGGACAACCGGTCACGATCCAGGGACTTACCTCGACTCTCAATGCCGGCATGACGCCCGTGCGAGAGGCAATCCGCAGGTTGATTGCCGAAGGAGCCCTGGTTTCAAACGACAATCGGCGCGTCAGTGTTCCGAACCTAAGTGTGGGAAATATAGATGAAATCATATATGCTCGCCAAGCGATTGAAACCGAATTGGTGCTGCGTGCAGCACAGCGCGGATCGGTAGAGGACGTTGAGGACCTTGCTCGGATCGACATGCGTCTCGATCAGGCGATACTGAACGGAAACCTGCGCGCTTATCTCGAAGAAAACTATCGCTTTCACAAGACATTGTACGCACTGGCAGATGCCCCGATCCTGTCTTCCCTGGCCGATGGGCTTTGGTTGCGTTATGGGCCCTCGTTGCGCGTGGTTTGCGGCCGAATGGGGACGCAGAATCTGCCGGATCGGCATAAAGAGGCGTTGGATGCGCTCAGGGCAAGAGATGCACTTGCGGCCGCGGAAGCGATGCGTGGAGACGTGATTCAGGGCATGGAGCAGGTTCGCCAGGCCATCGCCGAATCAGAGCAATTGCCACATGATTCGATTGACACCGCATAATTTGATCATATTCTGAATGCGACGCTCCG
Source organism: Aquicoccus sp. (assembly GCF_041686535.1). Classification (NCBI taxonomy): domain Bacteria; kingdom Pseudomonadati; phylum Pseudomonadota; class Alphaproteobacteria; order Rhodobacterales; family Paracoccaceae; genus Aquicoccus; species Aquicoccus sp. The sequence continues at coordinate 29,055 of NZ_JAWLDS010000010.1, forward strand.
GGCTTGGCTTGGAGCATGTTGTATCCCCCACTTGCGAGGCTTTCCGAATGATACCGATCTCGAATCACATGCCGACGAAAGAGCTTCAGGCGCTTGATGCGGCGCATCACATGCATCCTTTCACCGCAGGTGACGAACTGGCCGAGAAGGGCGCCCGCGTGATCACCCGGGCAAGTGGCGTGACGCTGACGGATAGCGAAGGTAACGAGATACTGGATGCGATGGCGGGCCTTTGGTGCGTCAATATCGGCTACGGCAGGGCGGAACTTGCCGAGGTTGCAGCCCGGCAGATGAAAGAGCTTCCCTATTACAATACTTTCTTTCAAACGACGCATGTGCCCGCGATCGCCCTTGCAAATCGGTTGGCAGAACTGGCGCCCGGGGATCTGAACCATGTGTTCTTTGCCGGGTCGGGGTCCGAGGCCAATGACACCAACATGCGCTTGGTCCGCACCTACTGGGCCCAGAAGGGAAAACCCGACAAGCAGATCATCATCAGCCGCAAGAATGCCTATCATGGGTCGACGATGGCCGGGGCCTCTCTTGGCGGGATGACTCCGATGCATGCGCAGGGCGGCCTGCCGATCCCTGGCATCCACCATATCGACCAGCCCAACTGGTGGGCCGAAGGCGGTGACATGAGCCCGGAAGAATTCGGTCTGGCCCGGGCCCGCGCGCTGGAAGAGGCGATCCTTGAACTGGGCGAGGACAAGGTCGCGGCCTTTATCGCGGAACCGGTTCAGGGGGCGGGTGGTGTGATCGTGCCGCCCGAAACCTATTGGCCCGAGATCCAGCGGATTTGCGACAAGTACGAGATCCTGTTGATTGCTGATGAGGTCATCTGCGGCTTTGGTCGCACAGGGCAATGGTTCGGCAGCCAGACAATGGGCATCCGCCCGCATATCATGACCATCGCCAAGGGTCTGTCATCGGGATACGCCCCGATTGGCGGCTCTATCGTTTGCGACGAAGTGGCCGAGGTAATCGGGGCCTGCGAGTTCAATCACGGCTATACCTATTCCGGTCATCCCGTCGCGGCGGCTGTCGCGCTGGAGAATCTGCGGATTCTCGATGAAGAGAAGATCGTTGAAACCTGTGGAACCGAAACCGCCCCGTATCTCAAGCAGAAATGGGAAGCTTTGGCCGATCATCCGCTCGTCGGCGAGGCGCGGATCGTCGGCATGATGGGGTCAATCGCCCTGACACCCGACAAGGCATCGCGCGCGAAATTCGCATCGGATCCGGGCACCATCGGCCTTATCTGTCGCGAACGGTGCTTTGCCAACAATCTGGTGATGCGCCATGTCGGCGACCGGATGATCATCTCGCCGCCGCTGGTCATCAGCAAGGGCGAAATCGACACCTTGATCGAACGTGCATCCCGGGCTCTTGATGAATGCCTGGCCCAGGCCACGGAACGTGGGCTCATGGTGCCGGCAAGCTAGGTGGCCGGAACGTAGCGTTCTGCTTGCCAATGCGACCTGAATGATTTGAGCATCCCGCTCGCGCAGGCGTGGGAGGGAATTGATGATCGAGTTTGAACCGGGTGCACCGGAAAGCAGGCCCACGAAAACCGTCGTGGACATGATCCGCGACGCGGCAGAACGCAATACGGACAAGGAAGCGTTGGTCGAGGGGGACACGCGCCTGACATGGCGCGCGCTGGATCGCCGGACCAACCAGGTCGCCAATCAGCTGCGCGCGCTTGGTGTCGAGAAGGGAGATCGGGTTGCAATCCTGTCGGAAAACTCGGCAGCTTTTGCGGAGATTTTCCTTGGAACGATCCGGGCCGGTGCTTGCCTGGTACCGCTGTCCACGATGGCGTCCTCCGAAGCCTTGGGAAAGATGATCGCGGATTGCACGCCCAAGGTCTTTTTCCTGTCGGATCAATATAGGCCACTGGCGCAGCCGTTTTTGCCCGATCTGGACGCGATCCGGATCGCGCTGGATTTTGATGCGGACGGATGGATCGGTTACACGGCGTTCCGGGACAAAGGCGACACGTCCGATCCCATGGTGCCCATCGGAATGAAGGACGCGTTCAACCTGATCTATTCTTCCGGCACCACCGGCACGCCCAAGGGCATTCTTCACAACCATTATATGCGTGCGGTCCAGATGGAGCGGATCGAACCCGCCGGATATGTGGATACTGCGCGGACATTGCTTTCGACGCCGCTCTATTCCAACACGACGATTGTAGCGTTTCTGCCCACTCTGGCGGGTGGGTCCTGCGTGCACCTGATGGGCAAGTTCGACGTGTTGCGCTATCTCGAAATCGTTGAGCAAGAGAAAATCACGCACACGATGCTTGTTCCGGTTCAATACAAGCGGATCATGGAACATCCCGATTTCGGCAATTTCGACCTGTCGTCCATGCAGGCCAAGTTTTCCACCTCGGCCCCGCTTCGCGCGGACATCAAACGCGATGTCCTAACCCGGTTCCCCGGTGGCCTGACCGAATACTACGGCTTGACCGAAGGCGGTGGAGTCAGTGTTCTGGCGGCGCATGAGCACCCCGAGAAGCTCCACACCGTGGGCCAGCCTGGCCCAGGCGTAGAATTCCGCCTTGTAGATGAAGATGGAAACGAGGTTGCCCCGGGCGAGATCGGGGAGATCTGTGGCCGCTCCGGTGCGATGATGGCGGGGTATTTCGGGCGTGATGACCTGACCGAGGAAACCATCTGGCGCGACGCAAACGGCCGAGTGTTCTTTCGCTCGGGCGACATGGGCTCGTTTGATGAAGACGGATTTCTGGTGCTCAGCGACCGCAAGAAAGACATGATCATTTCCGGTGGTTTGAACATCTATGCCAACGATCTGGAACTGGTTCTTCTGGATGACCCCGATCTGACCGACGCTGCAGTTGTCGGTATCCCGTCGGAGCAATGGGGCGAGACGCCGGTGGGTTTCGTCGTTCTACGTCAAACCGCGACACGTTCAGCTCAGGATATTCTCGAAGCGGCCAACGCGCGATTGGGCAAGAGCCAGAGACTGCACAGCTTACGCGTGATGAACACTCTTCCGCGCAGTGAGATCGGCAAGATCCTCAAACGGGATCTGCGCAAGGAGTTCCTTGCCTAGGCCGCTACCTTGCGGCCCAACCCCTTGAGCATATCGAGGCAGGCCGAGAGCTGTTTGAGTTCTATGTATTCATCGGGTTTATGGGCCTGATCGATCGAGCCCGGGCCACAGACCACCGCGGACAGACCCAGCGACTGGAACAGCCCCGCTTCGGTCCCGAAGGCCACGACATCGGCGTCATTGCTTCCAGTCAGACCAGCGACAAGGTCTCGTGCCTCGTTTTCGGGCATGGGTTCCAGCCCGGTCACCTCACCTATGGTTTCGGTTTCAATCGAGGCATCCGGGCAAATGGCGCGCATGGCTGGCAACAGCACGGTTTCGGCATAGCGCGTGATTTCAGATGTCACATAGTTATAGTCATCAGATTGAACCGGCCGGAACTCCCATTCCACCTCGGATTTTCCCACAATCACGTTATGCGCAACGCCGCCGGTCACACGCCCGATATTGAGCGTGGTCCATGGTGGATCAAAGCGGCTGTTTCCAGGCGCGCGGCCCTTCAACTCTTCGCGGATCTCCAGCAAGCGCGAGACATAGCGCACCGCGTACTCGGCAGCATTCACGCCACGATCGGGGGCCGATCCGTGACCTTCGAGACCGGAAAAGCGGGTCGTGTATTCACAGCATCCCTTGTGGCCCTCGATGATCCTCATCATGGTCGGTTCGCCGATAACCGCAATGCCGGGTTTGATACCGCGTGCCTTTAGCTCCGAAACCAGCGTCTGCGCCCCGATGCATCCGGTTTCCTCGTCATGGGTGAAGGCGAAGTGGATTGGGCGGGATAATTCGCGGCGCGCAAACTCGGGTGCCATGGCGAGCGTTGCAGCGATAAAGCCTTTCATGTCGCAGGTGCCGCGGCCATAGAGCTTGTCATCCGCCTCATAAAGCTGGAACGGATCGGATCGCCAATCCTGATCGGCCACCGGCACGACGTCCGAATGACCAGACAACAGGATACCACCATCGCGATCCGGCCCGATCGTGGCGAAAAGGTTCGCCTTCGTCCCGCTGTCATCGGCATAGATATCGACACTCGCGCCGATGTCATAAAGTAACGCACCCATATGCTGTATCATGTCCAGATTGCTGTCGGTGGACACGGTCGGAAAGGATATGAGTTCGCTCAATATGTCCTTGGTACGAGCAAGATCGGTCATGGTTTCACGAACATCTGACGCGGGCGATTGCAGAAAGCCTCGGCCGGACCACTCTCGCGGATCAGGATAGGCTCGGTGATTTCAAGGCCCCAGGTGGGTGTCCAGAGACCCGGCATGAAATGAAAGGTCATGCCCGGTTCGAGCACGGTTTCATCTTCGGCGCGCAGTGAAATGGTGCGTTCGCCCCAGTCCGGCGGATAGGATAGTCCGATGGGATATCCGCAACGCGCGCCGCGTTCGATTCCAGCACTTTCCAGCGGCTTGGCCAGGGCATTCGCGATATCACATGCCCGGTTTCCGGCGCGGGCCATGTCAAGGCCGGCCTCCAGCCCCTCGACCAGTGCGGCCTCGGCGCGTTTCATGTCGTCTGGTGGCGTGCCGAGAAAGACGGTGCGAGAGAACGGAGTGTGATACCTGCGGTAGACACCAGCCAATTCAAAAAAGGTGCATTCGCCGGTCTTGAGCGCGTTGCCATCCCATGTCAGATGCGGCGCGGACGCATCGGCCCCCGACGGACACATCGGCACGATGGCCGGGTAGTCCCCCCAGTCCTCGCCAACGCCGCGCAATGCATCGCGATAGATTTCAGCCACCAATTCGTTCTTGCGCAACCCCGGTTCGGCGCGTTCGATCGCGCCGTCGATCATCTTTTCCGCGATGCGCGCGGCGCGGCGCATGAAGTTCAGTTCCTCCTCGGACTTCACTGCGCGCTGCCAGTTCACAAGCGCGGTCGCATCGACAATCTGCGCCTGCGGCAGGCAGTCGAGCAGTGTCGTGTACGCTTTTGCCGAGAAGTAATAATTCTCCATTTCGACGCCGATCCGCGCGCGCTCGAAACCCAGATCGGCGAGCAGAACGGCAAGGTGCTGCATCGGATGACGCGTGGTCGATTGGACGTATTCGTCCCCATAGGGGCGCAGGCTGTCATCCGAGAGCCAGGCGGTGCGACGTGCGCCATTCGCGTCCATGTTCCGGCCCCACCAGAACGGTTCGCCCTCCTGGGTCAGGATGACACCCTGATGCACGTAGAAGGACCATCCGTCATAGCCGGTCAGCCATGCCATGTTGGAGGGATCCTCGACGAAGAGAACGTCGATGCCCTGTTCGGACATCGCCGCGCGTGTCCGTTTCAACCGGCGTTGGTATTCCGCTTCGGAAAACGCGGTCGCGTTCCTTGTCATGCCCCACTCCTTCTTTCGCATGGGCGCATTAAACACGGTTAACGTGTTCTGGCCCCTTCGATTACGACAACCCGCACGCTTGCGGCGACGCGAGCAACCCGACACCAATCTTTGCAATTGGGCGGAAAAGGCGCCCATTTCTTCAACAGAAATGCCCGAATCGCCGTTTAAGACCTCAAATCTGTTGCAAACGAACGTCTAGCCCGGTTTACATACGATTCAACAAACGGCAAGAGCCGGGAAAAACAACAGGGAGCCGAAATTGGCAGCTTCGCAGACTTCGGATGCGTTCGTCGAGTTCGATCGCGTGCAAAAGAGTTATGACGGCGAAACGCTCGTCGTGAAAGACCTGAACCTCACGATGCCCAAGGGTGAGTTTCTGACCATGCTTGGTCCCTCCGGATCCGGCAAGACCACCTGCCTTATGATGCTCGCGGGGTTCGAGACAGCCACCCATGGCGATATCCGGTTGGGTGGCAAGTCCATCAACAACATTCCGCCGCACAAGCGCGGGATCGGCATGGTCTTTCAGAATTACGCGCTTTTCCCGCACATGACGATCGAGGAAAACCTGTCCTTCCCATTGGAGGTGCGCAACATCGGCAAATCCGATCGCGAGGCCAAGGTCAAGCGCGCTCTGGAAATGGTCGAGATGGGCAATTTCGGCAAGCGGCGCCCGGCCCAGCTTTCCGGCGGGCAGCAACAAAGGATTGCCTTGGCCCGCGCGCTCGTGTTCGAGCCCGAGCTTGTCCTGATGGACGAACCGCTCGGGGCGCTTGACAAGCAGTTGCGTGAAAAGATGCAGTTCGAGATCACCAACCTGGCCCACAGCCTTGGAATCACCGTGGTTTATGTGACCCATGACCAAACCGAGGCTCTGACCATGTCCGACAGGGTGGCGGTTTTCGATGACGGGGTCATTCAGCAGCTTGACACGCCAGACAAGCTTTACGAGGAGCCGATGAACAGCTTCGTGGCGCAGTTCATCGGTGAGAACAACACGCTGGAGGGTTTCGTCAAGGAGATCAGGAACGGCGTTGCACTGGTTCAGCTTGACGATGGCGAAGTGATAGATTGCAACCCCGTAAACGTGAGCAAGGCCGGTGAACGCACGCGCGTATCCATTCGCCCCGAACGGGTGGAATTCAACAAGGCGCGTCTTCAAGAGGGGGCCCATACGCTCAAGGCCGAAGTGCTTGAATTCATCTATATGGGTGACATCTTCCGCACGCGGCTCCGGGTCGCCGGGAATGACGAGTTCGTCGTCAAGACCCGCAATGCGCCCGACCAGAAAAGGCTTCAACCCGGAGAGCATATCGAGATCGGCTGGTTACCAGAAGACTGCCGGGCACTTGATGCCTGAAGGGAATGTGACCGTTCCGGGTCGTCCAGGACCCGGGGTGACGGCATGGGCCAATCCGCTGAACCCGGAGCGGCGGTCCTCAATAACGAAACGGGTCAACTAGGGAGAAAAAGCGAATGAAGCTCAAATCTGTACTGATGGCAACGGCACTCGCCGGCGTGGCGTTCGGCGCCCAGGCGCAGGAAGTAACCGTGATGTCGTGGGGCGGGGCCTATACGAAGTCCCAGGTCGAAGCCTATCACAAGCCGTTCACTGCCGAGACCGGCATCAAGGTGAATTCGGTCGATGCCGACAACCCGGCCACCCCGATCAAGGCGCAGGTCGAAGCGGGCAATGTCTCGGTTGATGTCGCCGACGTCGAATTCTCCGACGCGGTGCGCCTCTGTGACGAAGGCCTGCTCGAACTTATCGACCACAGCATGCTTCCGCCTGCCCCTGATGGCACCCCGGCGACCGAGGATTTCATCGAAGGCGCGCTGCAGGATTGCGCCGTGGCCAGCATCGTGTGGTCAACTGTGGTGTCCTATAACTCTGACAATGTCGATGGCACGCCGACCTCGATCGCGGATTTCTTCGATACGGAGAAATTCCCCGGCAAGCGCGGCCTGCGCAAATCGGCCAAGGCGACCCTTGAAATGGCGCTGATGGCAGATGGCGTTCCCGCAGAAGAGGTCTATGACGTGCTCGATACCTCTGAAGGCGTGGATCGCGCCTTTGCGGTTCTCGATGGGATCAAGGACGACATCGTCTGGTGGGAAGCCGGCGCACAGCCGCCGCAACTGCTCGCCGATGGCGAGGTGGTGATGTCCACTGCCTATAACGGCCGTATCTTCAACGCCGCCGTCATGGAAGAGCAACCTCTTGAAATCCTGTGGGATGGCCAGATCCTCGACTTCGACCTTTTCGTGGTGCCCCGTGGTGCGGCCAATATGGAGAACGCGATGGAGTTCATCTCTTTTGCCACTGACACGCAGCGCCTGGCAGATCAGGCCAAGTGGATCTCCTACGGTCCGGCACGCAAGTCTTCTGGCGAGCTCGTGGGACTGTACCAGGATGGAGAAACCGAGATGGGCCCGCATATGCCCACAGCGGAAGCCAATCTTGAAAACGCTCTGGTCAACAATTTCGAGTTCTGGGTCGACATGGACGCCGAGCTGAATGAGCGTTTCAACGCCTGGTTGGCGAACTGAGTCAGCACACGGCCCGGGGCACATGACCCGGGCCGGATGACAACGGGCGGGGCGCCAATGGGACGGCCTGCCCCCACTGGGACAGGATGACGGCATCGATGAGCGACGCAACGGCCAATCAATCGCTGACCACCGCGGATGGCATACCTCTCAAGGCTGCCCTTGCAAGGGCAGAAGCACGGGCGCGGCGCCGTGCATTCCTTCTCGTGCTTCCCCTGCTCGCCTTCATCCTGATCACCTTCGTAACGCCGATTGCACAGATGCTGCATCAATCTGTCTATAACGAAGGCTTCACGATGCATACCGACGTCATAACCGGCGAGCGCACGCCGATCATGACGAACGTCAAGGAATGGTTCGACGAAAACCCTGTCGGGACCGAACCAGACGAGGCGGCCTATGCCGCGCTGGCAGAGGACATAAGAAAACTGCGAGAAGTGCGGGCCGCCGGCTCGGCCGGGACGCGGATCAATTATGAACGGTCCGGCACCCGGTCGATGTTCACCAAGGCCAACAGGAGCATCACCGGCCTTGAACCACCTTACAAGGAGGCCTTCATCGAGCTTGACGAGGAATGGGGTGCCCCGGACCTCTGGCAGGTCATGCGCGATGCATCCACCCCTTACACGGTAAATTTCTATCTTGCCGCGATCGACCTCAAGAAATCGCCCGACGGGGGCTTTGAGGGCGTTCCGGACAATCGCAAGGTCTATGTGAACCTGTTCCAGCGCACGTTGTTCCTGTCGGTGCTGATCACCTTCCTGACCTTTGTACTGGGGTATCCGATCGCACATCTGCTGGCGACCCTGCCGCTCCGCCAATCGAACCTGTTGATGATCCTCGTCCTCCTGCCCTTCTGGACCTCGCTCTTGGTGCGCACGACAAGCTGGATCGTGCTGCTTCAATCCGAAGGGGTGCTCAATGACGCGCTGGTGGGTGCGGGGTTGCTTGGCGACGAGAACCGGCTCCCGATGATGTATAACCAGATCGGTACGGTGGTTGCGATGACACATATCCTGCTGCCGTTCATGGTGTTGCCGCTCTACTCGGTAATGCGGCCGATCAACCCCTCCTATGTGCGCGCCGCACGCAGCCTTGGCGCGACAAGCTGGACCGCGTTCTGGCGAATCTATTTTCCACAGACGATTCCGGGGATCGGGGCCGGGGCGTTGTTGGTGTTTATCCTGTCGGTCGGCTATTACATCACACCCGCGCTTGTCGGGGGCGCCAGCGGGCAGCTGATTTCGAACCTGATCGCCTTTCACATGCAGAACTCGCTCAACTGGTCGCTTGCCGCGGCGCTTGCGGCACTTTTGCTCGGCGGGGTTCTGATCCTTTACTGGCTCTATGACCGCCTTGTCGGAATCGACAACCTGAAACTGGGATGATCGCGATGAATTCAGATGTTTCGACCACGCAGGCAACCGCGTCTTTCCGCTTCTCCTTGTCCTTTTTTGCTCTTCTGTCGGCCTTCGTGGTTCTGGTCGTGATGAACGCCCGGGCATCGGGTTTGCTCGAGGCCGCAACGGCGATGCTGGTGACCAGCGTGGTGGCGGCGGGCATGGCATTCGTTCTGGTGTCGGTCTTTGACAGCAAGCGGACAGCAATGATCGTGCTGGGTGCGATGGGTCTCGTTCTCGGGCTGTTTGCCGGGGGCATCGGCGGGGCGATCGCAGGGACAATTCTGGCAGTCCTGATCGCCCATTTCGTGTTCTGGGTTCACTATCGACATTATCTGGATGGCTTGCCCAACTATCTGACTTCGAACGAAGTTCTGTGGCATTACACGTATCTTGCCATCTGCAGCATCATTTTTGTTTTCCTGATCGCACCGATCCTCGTCATCATCCCGCTCAGCTTCAACGTAGCGCCCTATTTCACCTTCACGGAGAAGATGCTGGCTCTTGATCCCACGGGCTATTCGCTCCGCTGGTATGACCTGCTGCTGACTTTCGGGATGACCAATCCCGATGCGCCGCGTGACCTGAGTTGGTGGGCTGATGCCTGGGACAACGCGAGGTGGATCAACGCCGCCAAGAACTCGATCATAATCGGGTTCTTCTCGACGATCCTGGCCACCACGTTGGGCACCATCGCCGCGCTGGGACTGAGCCGGTCGGAAATGCCCTATCGCCGGGCGATCATGGCCATCCTGATTTCACCGATGATCGTGCCGATCATCATCGTGGCAACGGGCCTGTTCTTCTTCTACTCGGCGCTCGGCATTCAGAACTGGGGCATTCCCTATCTGGGCGTCGTGCTGGCCCACGCCACACTGGGCATTCCGTTCGTGATCATCACCGTGACCGCGACGCTTGTCGGGTTCGATCATTCGCTCACCCGCGCGGCGGCCAGCCTCGGGGCCGACTCGTTCACGACCTTTCGGCGCGTGCAGATGCCGTTGATCCTTCCCGGTGTCGTGTCGGGCGCGCTGTTTGCTTTCGTTACGTCATTTGACGAGGTTGTGGTGGTTCTTTTCGTCGGTGCTCTGGACGAGCAGACCATCCCCCGGCAAATGTGGAACGGGATCCGCGAACAGATCAGCCCGGCAATCCTGTCGGTGGCAACGATCCTTGTCGTGATCTCGATCCTGCTCCTGACCACGGTGGAGCTTCTGCGCCGTCGGTCGGAGCGTCTCAGGGGGGTTACCCCCCAGTAAAAGGGAGGGTAAGTCATTGGAAATCAATGGTAAGATTGCAGTTGTAACGGGTGCTGCCCAAGGTATCGGCCGGGCGCTATGTATTGCGTTGAAAGATGCGGGTGCGCGTCATGTGGTGGCGGTGGACCTCGATATCGACGGTGCGGCGGAAACTGCGGACATGGTGGATGGCACGGCTGTTGCCTGTGATGTCAGCGATCAGCACCAGGTCGAAGGCATGCTCGACAAGGTCGAGGCGGATATCGGGCCGATCGACCTTATGTGTTCGAACGCGGGCATTCTGACCGGGAAAGATGACTCGTTTGACAACATCGCGTTCGCCAGCACGGAGGCCTGGAACAAGGCCTGGGCGGTGAATGTCATGGCGCATGTCCATGCCGCGCGCCATCTGATCCCGAAAATGAAGGCGCGTGGCGGTGGGTATTTCATGCATACGGCCAGCGCCGCGGGGTTGCTTAATCAAGTGGGATCAGCGGTTTACGGGGTGACGAAACATGCCGCAGTGGGGTTTGCCGAGGCGCTGGCGCTGGGCCACAAGGACGACAATATCCGCGTGAGCGTCCTGTGCCCGCAGGGGGTGGATACGGCGATGGTGCGCAATGCCGGCGACAACCCGGCCACGGCGGACGGAGTCCTTTCAACTCAAGAGGTTGCACAGAAAACGCTGGATGCGATCCGGTCTGAGACCTTCCTTGTTCTGCCGCATGAGGAGGTTGCGCAATACATGCGCAACAAGGTCGAGAATTACGACCGCTGGATCGGCGGAATGGCCAAGTTGCAGCGCATTTACAAGAACGCCAACGCGAAATCGTAAACGCCGCAAAAAGGACCAAAACCGGGGGGGTGATAAGCGTATGACTCCCGGCTGCCATCCGGCTGCCGGGTGAAACAACCATTCGTTAACCGCGCAAAAGGTTAATCGCCCGTGCGGTGTTTGCGGGTGCACCAGCCCGGGTGGAAAAGAAAACCCCCCGAAACCCGTGTGGGTCCGGAGGGTGGGTTCCTCTGCGGGATCACCTCGGCAAGAACCGGGTCAGGCGCGGACACGCTTCTCATACCCCTGCGCGATGTCCTTGGTCAGGGCACCGACCTCGAAATTCCAATCTCCGATCTGGCCGACAGGGGTGACCTCGGCGGCGGAACCGGTGAGCCAGCATTGTTCCATGCTCTCAAGTTCCTCGGGCATGATGTGGCGTTCATGCACCTTGACCTGGCGATCCTTGAGCATGTCGATCACGGTCTGCCGGGTGAGGCCGTTGAGGATGGCGTCGGTCAGGGGGGTGTGGACCTCGCCGTCGCGCACGAAGAAGATGTTGGCGCCGGTCGCCTCGGCCACGTAGCCGCGGTAATCGAGGAACATCGCGTCCGAGCAGCCCTTGGCCTCGGCGGCGTGTTTCGACATGGTGCAGATCATGTAGAGCCCGGCGGCCTTGGCGGAGGTGGGGATGGTTTCGGGACTGGGGCGCTTCCATTTTGCCACGTCGAGTTTCGCCCCCTTCATCTTGGCATCGCCGTAATAGTCGCCCCATTCCCAGGCGGCGACCGCCATGCGGACCGGGTTGCGCGCGGAACTGACGCCCATGTCCTCGCCCGCGCCGCGCCATGCAACGGCCCGGACATAGGCGTTGGTCAACCCGTTGGCCGCGATCACCGCCTGTTTGGCGGCCTCGATCTCGTCCACCGAATAGGGGATCGGCATGTCAAGAAGGCTGCCCGAGTTCAGGAGCCGCTCGGAGTGCTTGCGGGAGAGGAAAATCTTGCCGTCATAGCAGCGTTCGCCCTCGAATACGGAGGAGGCATAATGCAGAGCGTGGGACAGGACATGCACATTGGCCGCGCGCCAGTCGACCAGTTTGCCATCCATCCAGATCTTGCCGTCACGATCATCGTAGCCCGTCATTTAGCTTACTCCTTCACAGTCCGAGCTTTGCATTTGTTGCGCGATTTATGTCCGTTACGGACATAAAGTTACGCAAAAACTGCGATTCGCTAACAGTTGCATCTTGGAATGTCAATAAAGCTGACTTATTGTGGAGAAAATGCAGGCGATTTGTGATTGAGGGGTGTGTCATGTCAGACAGCGCGGGCGGCGAGACGCTTTTGTTTCTGACCGACGAGCAGTTGCGGCAGGCGATCGAGGCGATGTTCTTTGCCTATCGCGGGTTCACCGCCGACCCGGATCGCATCCTGGCCACGATGGCTTATGGCCGCGCTCATCACCGGGCGCTTCATTTCATCGCGCGGGTGCCCGGAACGACGGTGAACAACCTGCTCGAAATTCTTGGCGTGACCAAGCAATCGCTCAACCGTGTCCTGCGCACGCTGGTCGAGGATGGCCTGGTGGAAAGCCAGGTCGGCAGGACGGATCGGCGGGAGCGGCATCTTTACCTGACCGACGCGGGAGCCGCGCTCGAACAGAGGCTGAGCGATGCGCAGCGGGCGCGGATGCGGGCGGCGTTCCGACAGGCCGGGCCACAGGCCGTGGCGGGGTTTCGCACCGTTCTCGAAGCGATGATGGACCCGGAGATGCGACGGCGCTATCACGCGCTGAGGGAGAAGGGCGCATGACGGATTTCGAACCGCATCTGCTTATCGTGGATGACGATGAGCGTATCCGAACGCTTTTGCAGAAATTCCTGAGCCGGCACGGGTTCCTCGTCACCTCGGCGCGGGATGCGGCGCATGCACGGCGCGTCCTTGCGGGGCTGGATTTCGACCTGATCGTGATGGATGTGATGATGCCGGGCGAGACGGGAATCGCGTTGACCCAGGATCTGCGCGAGACGTCGCAGACGCCGATCCTGCTCCTCACGGCGAAGGGCGAGACCGAAGACCGCATTGCCGGGCTCGAGGCCGGGGCGGACGATTACCTCGCCAAGCCGTTCGAGCCCAAGGAGCTCTTGCTCAGGATCAACGCGATCCTGCGGCGGATGCCGGAGGCACAGGATGAGGCGCCGGGGCCGAAGGTCCTCAACCTCGGCTCGATCCGCTATGACATCGAGCGCGGTGAGCTTTGGAAGGACGGCGCCCCGATCCGGCTGACCGCGACCGAGAGCCAGTTGATGCGCATTTTTGCTGCCACGCCGAACGAGGCGGTGAGCCGGATCAAACTGGTCGAGGACCTGGGCCGCGATGGCGGGCAGGCCCAGGAGCGTGCCATTGACGTGCAGATCACGCGGCTTCGGCGCAAGATCGAGGTAGACCCGAAACAGCCGCGTTACCTTCAGACGGTGCGCGGGGCGGGCTACATGCTTTCGCCCGATTGACCCCGGCGTTCAGGTGAAGAGCCCGGCATAGGTTTCGCGCAGCGTCTTTTTCTGCACCTTTCCCATGGTGTTGCGGGGCAGCTCGGCGACGAATTCGTAATGCTTGGGCTGCTTGAATCTGGCCAGGTTAGAGCCCGTTATGGCGGTGATATCCGCAAGCGAAAGAGCCTCTTTCTCTTTCACGATCACCGCGACGACGGCTTCGCCGAAATCGGGATGCGGCACGCCGATCACCGCCGATTCCAGGACGCCGGGGATGTCGTCGAGCAGGCTCTCGACCTCCTTTGGATAGACATTGAAGCCACCCGAAATGATAAGATCCTTGCCGCGGCCGACGATGCTCACATAGCCGTCTTCGTCGCGCATCCCCAGATCGCCGGTGATGAACCACCCCTCGGGGCGCAGTTCCTCGGCGGTCTTTTCGGGCATCTGCCAGTAGCCCTTGAACACGTTGGGGCCGCGCACCTCGATCATGCCGATCTCGCCGGCGGCGACTTCGCGACCGTCATCCACGATGCGCAGTTCGACCCCCGGCAGGGGAAAGCCAACCGTGCCGGCGCGGCGTTCGCCGTCGTAAGGGTTCGAGGTGTTCATGTTGGTTTCGGTCATGCCATAGCGTTCGAGGATGCGATGGCCGGTCCGTTCCTCCCATTTCTCGTGGGTGTCGACGAGGAGCGGGGCGGAGCCGGAGATGAAAAGCCGCATGTTAGAGACCGTTTCGCGGTTGAGGCGTGGATCGTCGAGCAGGCGGGTATAGAAAGTGGGTACGCCCATCAGCGAGGTGGCATGCGGCATCGCGTCGAGGATCGCGCGGGCGTCGAACCTGGGCAGGAACACGGTCGAGGCCCCGGCCATGAGGGCCACGTTGGTGGCCACGAAAAGCCCGTGCGTGTGGAAGATAGGCAGCGCATGGATGAGCACGTCATCGGGGGTAAAACGCCAGTAATCGCGCAGCGTTTGCGCGTTCGACGCGAGGTTGTCGTGGCTGAGCATCGCGCCCTTGGAGCGCCCCGTCGTGCCCGAGGTGTAGAGGATCGCCGCGAGGTCATCGCCGCTGCGCGGCACGGGTGCGAATCCGGGCGCGTCGGGCAGGTCGGCGGTCAGGCTGCCTTCGCCCGCGCTATCGAGGGTGAAGAGCCGCGCCTGTCCTGCGAGCGGCGCAATCTCGGCCTCGCGCGCGGGGTCGCAGACGACCACGGCCGGCGTGGCATCCGAAAGGAAATACTCGATCTCGGCGGCGGTATAGGCGGTGTTGAGCGGGAGGAATACGCCACCGGACAGCACTGTGCCGATATAGAGCTGCACCGCCTCGATGCTTTTCTCGACCTGCACGGCGACCCGGTCGCCGGGTTGCAGCCCGGCCGAGATCAGTCGCGCGGCAAGATGTTCGGCCCCATCGAAAAGCGCACCATAGCTGACATCCGACTGCCCGGGACGAACGGCAAAGACCTTGTCGCGGATCTGGGGCAGATGGGTGGCGAGACGATGGGCGAGATGGTTGTTGTCGTACATGGGTCCGATCCTTGGTTCTGTCTGGCTTTCGTGCGGTGCATGGCGGGTATTTTCAAGCGCGGATTGATCTTTTCGCCGGGGGTCGTAAGTGTGGCAACCGGAAAAAGGGCGCGCAAAATGAATCCGATCAAGGGAATATTGCTGAAATTGCTGGCAGTGGTGACATTCGTCGTCATGGCCGCGCTGGTCAAGGCGACCTCGGATCATGTGCCGGCGGGTCAGGCGGTGTTCTTTCGCTCGTTCTTTGCGATTCCGGTGATCCTCGGCTGGCTCTGGGTGCGGGGGGATCTGCGCACCGGGCTGCGCGTCGCGTCACCGATGGGGCATTTCTGGCGCGGGTTCGTCGGGACGACGGCGATGGGGCTGATGTTCACCGGGCTGGCGCTCTTGCCGCTGCCCGAGGTGACGGCGATCGGCTATGCCGCGCCGCTGCTTGTGGTGATCTTCGCGGCGATGTTTCTCAACGAACAGGTGGGTCTGTTTCGGCTCGGGGCGGTGGCGCTGGGCCTTGTCGGGGTTCTGATCGTGCTGTCGCCACGGCTGACCGCGTTCGCCGGCGATACGGTCGAGACCACGCAGGCGCTGGGCGCGATCGTCGTCCTGGCCGGAGCGGGCTGTGCGGCGCTGGCGCAGATCTATGTGCGCAAGCTGGTCCAGACCGAGCAGACATCGGCAATCGTGTTCTTCTTTTCGCTCACATCGAGCATCCTTGCGCTCTTGACGCTGCCCTTCGGATGGGTGGTGCCGACCGGCAAGGAAGCGGTGTTGCTGGTGTTGATCGGGCTTGTCGGCGGGATGGGGCAGATATTCCTGACCTCGGCCTATCGTTTTGCGGATGCGAGCGTGGTGGCGCCGTTCGATTATGCCTCGATGATCTTTGCGCTTCTGATCGGGTATTTCGTCTTTTCCGAGGTGCCGACCGGGCCGATGCTGCTTGGGGCGGGGATCGTCATCCTGGCCGGGGTGATCATCATCGTCCGCGAACACCGGCTGGGCATCGAACGCAACCGCGCGCGCAGGAACATTACGCCGCAGGGGTAATTGGTCGTTTGGGCTTGAACAGAGACTGAATTGGAGGGGTATGGAAATGTCAGACAGGGTGCCTTGCCCGGCGCTTGGGTCCGGGGACGTGGCTCAGGACCAGCCGCGCGGGAAACTCGATGCGGCCGCGCGGCTCGCCGTGGCGGGTCATGCGGCGAGGCATCCGCATTGGGACGGGGTGGTCCTTTTGCCGGGCGTGCGCAGCCATTGGGTGCATCTGAGCGCGGGCGAGATCGTGAGTTTCCAGTCCTTCCTGACCATCCGCCTGGCCCGCGCGCTGGATGCGGGCGAGCGGGTGGATGCGGAGGCGCTTGCGGATACGATGGCCCGGCCCGAGCGTTTGGCCCAGCATCTCGATTCCGCGGAATTGGGCGGAAACAGGGACGCATTGCTGGGTCATCTTCTGGGTGCCGAGATGGCGGCGGCACGGCCCTACTGGCTTGGCCAGCAGGTGGTGGTGATGGGCGATGAAACGCTGGCCGAGGGCTATGCGGCGGTACTGGAGGCACAGGGCGTGCCGGTGGAGCGGGTTGGGCGCGCGGCGATGGAGGATGCGGGGCGCAAGGCGCTTTAGGGGCTGCGCGGCGCGCGGCGCGGGCCGAAGCCTGCAGCCAGCGCGAGGATGAGGCCCGAAACGGTGGCGATCATGCCCGCCGCGCTGACCGAGTTGTCGAAGCCGAGCCAGAGCGGGCCATAACCGGCGAGAACATAGCCCAGTATGGCGGAGAGCGTGGCAAACCCCACGCTCAGCCAGACCTGATGAGCCAGCCGGTCGGTCATCAGCCGCGCGGCGGCGGGCGGGCAGATGAACATCGCGATCACGATGATCGAGCCCACGGCGTCGAAAGCCGCCACGGCCGCCATGGCCGCCATGATGACCAGCGCGAGGCTGAGCGCGCGCACCGGCAGGCCTAGCGCGCGGGCGAAACCTTCGTCGAATGTCGAGAGCTTGAGCGGGCGCCAGAGCAGGGCGGTTACGCCGGTGACGATCAGGCAGGTGATCGCCATGCGCGGGAGTTCAGGTGGCAAACCGGCCAGCGCCTGCGCATCGAGGAGCGAGGCCCAGCCGGTTGCATCGAGCCAGATCAGGCTTTCGAGATTGCCGTAAAGCGCGTGCTGCACGTCGAGATGCACCGAGGAGGTGTCGGATTGTTCAAGCAGCAGGACACCGCCCGCGAACATGGTGCTGAACACAACGCCCATCGCCGCGCCGGGTTCGAGCCGGCCAGCGCGGCGGATGCTTTCTATCAGCAGCACAGCGACTAGGGCCGCACCGCCCGCGCCGAGCATCATCGGCCAGGTCGAGACGGTGCGGGTGACGAGAAAGCCGACCACGATCCCCGGCAGCACCACATGCGAAATCGCGTCGCCGATCAGGGCCTGCCGCCGGAGCAAAAGGAAATTGCCCGGAATCGCACAGGCGATGGCAGCCAGGCACCCGATCAGGATCGGAGGCAGCGACAGTGCGACGAACTCGGCCCCGATCATGTGAGCGGCCTCGGGGCAAGGCGGGCATCGATCTGCGCGATCTGGTCGGGGGTGAGCACGGTTTCGATCGGGCGCAGCCCGTCATAATGCGAAGCGGCGATTTCCTGCGCGGGATCGGCACGCAGCACCTGCCAGCGGCTTTCGTCGAGCAGCGCGCGCGCCGCGGCGGCACGGCCGGTTTCCGTGGCGGTGCCGTCGGGATTGGCAAGCCCCGCGCGGATCAGAAGCCGCAGTGTAAAGCGTTCATAGACCGGATGGCCATGGGCGAGGGCCAGTAGTCCCTGCCGCAGATGCACCCGGCGTTGATAGCGATACTGTCCGAGGACGGTGGCCAGGAGCCCGCGCCTCGGGGCGATCAGAAGCGAAAGGGCAAATCCCGCGCTGCCGGTCAGCACGATGATCGGGCCGGTGGGCAGGTTCGGCGCGGTCGCCGAGATAAGCGCGCCCACAAGGCCGGTCAGACCACCCATGATACCGGCGATCAGAACCACGCGGTTGGCCCGGTCGCTCCAGAACCGGGCGGTGACCGGGGGCAGGATGACCATCGCGACGATGAGCACGAGGCCCACGATCTTGATCCCGATCACGGTGATGGCCATGACCAGCCCCATCATCGCCAGGTCGACCCGCCGCACATCGAGTCCCGTTGCGGCCGCGTAGCCCGGATCGAAGGCGGCGGTCAGCATCGGACGGCGCAGCACCAGCGCAGCCAGCGTGGCCATCCCGCCGCCAATGGCAATGGTCAGCGCGTCGGAATAGAGCATCCCCGCCGTGGCGCCGAGCAGGAAGGTTTCAAGCCCGGCCTGCCGCCCCAGGTTCAGGGACTGAATCACCGTCAGCAGCAGGATTCCGAAGCCGAAGAAGACCGAGAGCACCGCGCCGATGGCGGCATCCTCGCTCAGCCGCGTGGCATGGGTGAGCCAGCCGACACAGAGCAGGCCGAGCCAGGCCGAGAGCGCCGATCCCATGAGCAACCCGGCAAGGCTGCGGCCGTCACCACCCAACGCCACCATCACCAGAAAGGCCAGCGCGATGCCGGGCAGCGTGGCGTGGGCGATGGCGTCGGACACGAGCGCGCGTTTGCGCAGGACCAGGAAGCTGCCGGTGATTCCTGCCGCCGCCCCGAGGAGCCCCGCCCCGGTCGCCACGAGGGCGGCGTTATAGCCCAGCCCCCACATGTCTCAGCCGAGGATCTGGGCCAGCTGCGCCTGTGCGAGGCGCCCGCCATAGGTGGCCTGAAGCGTATCAGGGGTCAGCACGTCGGCAACGGGCCCTTCGGCGATGCGGGTGGTGTTGATCAAAAGCGCCCGCTCGAAATAGTCCGACACGGTGGCGAGGTCGTGATGGACGACGACCACGGTGCGGCCCGTGTCGCGCAGGGACTTTAGGACCGCGACGATGGTCTTCTCGGTGGCGGCATCCACCCCGGCAAAGGGTTCATCAAGCAGGTAGAGATCGGCCTCTTGCGCCAATGCGCGGGCGAGAAAGACGCGCTGTTGCTGGCCGCCCGAAAGCTGACCGATCTGACGGTCGGCGAAATGCTCCATCCCGACGCGGGTGAGACAATCCATTGCGCGGTCGCGGTGTGCCTGCCGGACCGGGCGCAAAAGCCCCAGCTCGCGCGCCATCCCCATCAACACCACGTCGATCACGCGGGCCGGGAAATCCCAGTCGACACTTGCGCGTTGCGGGACGTAGGCGATGCGGTCGAGCACGTCCCTGACCGGGTGCCCATAGGCCCTGATGTCGCCCGAAACCGGTGTCACCATCCCCAGAACTGCCTTGAGCAGGGTCGATTTGCCGGCCCCGTTCGGGCCGATGATCGCACTCATCACGCCGGCCTCGAACGTGGCGTCGAGCGCGAAGAGCGCAGGTTTCTCACCATAGGTGACGGTCAGGCCACGCACCGCGAGCGGCGCGGTCTTGTTCTCGTCGGGCGAGACGATCCTGCCATCGCGTGCGGCCAGTCCAAGTTGCATTGCGGCCCTTTCCTCAACTTGCCTGTGCCAGGCGCCCGTTCATGCCACGGGAGGGCACGGTGCCGCCAAGCGCGGCGGCGATGGTGGTGACGTTATGGTCAATCATGCCGATATAGGTGCCTTCATAGCTGCCTTCGGCCCCCATTGCATCCGAATAAAGCTCGCCGCCGATCCTCACCTCGTGATCCCGCGCCGCAGCACCTTCGATCAGGGCGCGGGTATTGCGATCCGAGACCGAGCTCTCGACGAAAACGGCACTGATCTTGCGGGACGCGAGCATTTCAACCAATTCGCTGATACGGTTCAGCCCGGCCTCGGATTCGGTCGAGATGCCCTGGATGCCGATTACCTCGAACCCGTAGGCACGGCCGAAATAGCCGAAAGCGTCATGCGCGGTGAGCAATACACGGGCGGGTTCGGGCACGCTCGTCAGGGTTTCGAGGGCGTAGGCGTCAAGCCTGGCAATATCGGTCAGGAAGTCCTCGGCCCGGGCGGCGATCGTCTCGGCCTCATCCGGCAGGAGCGCTGTCAACGCATCGCGGATTGCACGGGACGCATGAGCCCAGAGAGCGGGCACCATCCAGACATGCGGGTCGAACTTGTTGTCGTAGTCCGGGTGCGCGATGAGAAATTCGGCCGGTGTCGCCTCGCCCACGGCAACGAGGGTGGAGCGTTTGGCCATGCGCGCGAAAAGCTTTTCGAGCTGGGCTTCGAGATAGAGACCGTGGCGCAGGATCAGATCGGCCCGGGTGAGCGCGACGATATCGCTTCGAGTCTGGCGATAGGAATGCGGATCGACGCCCGGACCCATGAGCGCGCGCACATCGATCAGGTCGCCGGCGATCCGGCGCGCGGTATCGGCGATCATGCCGGTTGTGGCGACAACGCCGGGCCGGGCGCTGGCCGCGCCGGCAATGTGGGGAAGGGCGCTCGCCCCCGCGATCAGACCGAGCGCCGCCCGTCTGGAAAGTGTCATGGAAACCTCATGTGGATCGGGTTGTTCAGATGAATATGCGAGTCACTCGCAGGAATGTCAATATTCTTGCAAGTCATTCGCAAAGTTTCCGGGTAACGGAATGCCCGGATACGCCGTGCTTGCCTCGGCACCGGTCGCATGAGACCTTTCTTCGGCAAGCGGGGACGTGATCATGCAGACCGATATAGCAACCCCGGTGGCCGGGCTTTAACAGGCGCGCGTGGCCCGTAATGCGGGCATGGCGCTTGACCTCGACTGGGTGATGCGGTCGCAGGCCAATCGGTCGGCCATCGAACGGCGCGTGGCGACGCTTGCGGGGCGGCGCACGGTGAACAAGGAATATCAGGCGGCATGGCTGTGCCGGGCGATCAGCTGCATCGACCTGACCACGCTTGCCGGCGATGATACCGTGGGCCGTGTGCACCGCCTCGCGGCCAAGGCGCGCCAACCGGTGCGCGCCGATCTGCTCGATTCGCTGGGGATGGAGGGGCTGCGCGTGGGCACGGTCTGTGTCTATCACGAGATGATCGCACCGGCGCGCGCGGCGCTGGAAGGGTCGGGCATTCCGGTCGCGGCTGTCTCAACAGGGTTCCCCGCCGGGCTCACGCCGTTTCACCTGCGGCTGGCCGAGATCGAGGAAAGCGTCAAGGCCGGCGCCGAGGAGATCGACATCGTGATTTCGCTGCGCCATGTGCTCACCGGGAACTGGGCCGCGCATTACGACGAGATCAGCGCCTTTCGCGCGGCCTGTGGCCCGGCCCATCTCAAGGCGATCCTTGCCACCGGAGAACTCGGCACGCTGCGCAACGTGGCGCGCGCGTCGCTGGTGGCGATGATGGCGGGGGCGGATTTCATCAAGACCTCGACCGGCAAGGAGGCAGCGAACGCGACGCTGCCGGTGTCACTGGTGATGATCCGCGCGATCAGGGACTATTACGCCGCAACAGGCCATTGCGTGGGATACAAACCGGCGGGCGGGATCGGCAAGGCCAAGGATGCGCTGAGCTATCTCGTGCTGATCAAGGAAGAGCTGGGCAAGCCGTGGCTGACCCCGGCGCTGTTCCGGTTCGGCCATTTCATCGACGGGGCGTTCACGCCACCGGGCGATGGGTTCCTTTCACGCAACCCGGCCAATGGCGAGACATTGGAGACGCTCACCCAGGCGACGCAGGTGGATGTGGATGCCGCGGTTGCGGCGGCGCGCAAGGCACAGGGCAAATGGGCGCGGCTTGGCGGGCACGGGCGGGCGAAACACCTTTATGCGATTGCCCGCATCTTGCAGCGCAATGCGCGGCTTTGCGCCGTGTTAGAGACGCTTGATAACGGCAAGCCGATCCTCGAGAGCCGCGACATCGACCTGCCTCTCGCGCAGCGGCATTTCTATTTTCACGCGGGCATGGCGCAACTGATGGAAAGCCAATTGCCCGACCGCGCCCCGGTGGGGGTCTGCGGACAGGTGATCTAGTGGAACTTCCCCCTGCTGATGCTGGCCTGGAAGGTGGCGCCAACGCTGGCGATGGGCAACACGGTGGTGTTGAAACCGGCCGAATACACGTCGTTGACCGCGCTTCTTTTTGCCGATCTCGACTCGGCGATCGGGGGGCTGGTCGATGCGATCTGGCTCAACCATGGGCAGGTCTGTTGCGCAGGGTCGCGCCTTCTGGTGCAGGAGGGAATCGCAGAGCGGTTTCACGACAAGCTGAAGGCGCGAATGCAGAGCCTGCGGATCGGCAATCCGCTCGACAAATGCATCGATGTGGGGGCGATCGTCGATCCGGCGCAGTTGCGGGCCATCACCGAGATGGTCGAGGGCTGCGCGGAGGATGAACGGTTCAGCGTCGGCACGGAACTACCTGCCGAGGGGTCATTCTATCCGCCGACGCTGATCAGCGGGCTGGCGCCGTCGCATCGCCTGATGCAGGAGGAAATTTTCGGCCCCGTTCTGGTTTCAACCACGTTCCGCACACCAGATGAAGCGGTGCATTTGGCCAACAGCACGAAATACGGGCTGGCAGCGAGTGTCTGGAGCAAGAATGTGAATCTCGCGCTCGATATCGCGCCGCAGATCGAGGCGGGGGTGATCTGGATCAACGGCTCCAACATGTTCGATGCTGCCGCCGCTTTCGGGGGTGTCGCGAGAGTGGTTCTGGCCGCGAAGGCGGCTGGGAAGGGCTGCGCGCTTATACCCGGCCTGCGGATCGTGCGTCGCGACACTTGGTCGGAATCGAGCCTAACACATGGAAAAGTGGCACTTTCGAGGGCATCGACCGCACTCCGAAACTCTATATTGGTGGCAAGCAGGCCCGGGCCGATGAGTTTGCCCGTGAAATCAACAAGATGAAAGGTAGACGCGGGGGCGACAGGGAAGTTGAGGCCAGCATCTGCCGCCTCTTCACCTATGCCGCCTGGGCGGACAAGTTTGACGGGCAGGTGCATGGCGTGCCGATGCGGGGCATGGCGCTGGGCCTGCGCGCGCCGGTGGGGGTGATCGGGGTGTTCTGTCCCGATGAGGTGCCGCTCCTGGGACTGGTGTCGGTGATGGGGCCGGCAATCGCCATGGGAAACCGTGCGGTCCTGGTTGCAAGCGAGCCTTACCCCCTTGTTTATGCTGATTTTTACCAGGTTCTCGACACGTCCGATCTGCCCGGTGGGGTGGTGAGCATTCTGGTTGGAAAACATGACGCGCTGGCCCCGGTAATGGCGGCGCATATGGATGTGGTTGCGGTCTGGTCGTTTTCGTCCTCGGATATTTCCGGAGTGATCGAGCGCGAGAGCGTGCGTAATCTCAAGCGCACATGGGTCAATAATGGCCTTGTTAGAGACTGGTTTTCAGCCAAAGGCGAGGGAAGCACCTTTCTTGAAGCAGCGACCGAGGTCAAGACGATCTGGGTGCCTTGCGGCGCGTGAGCGGGCGCTTGCCTGCGGTGGGGCCTGACAGCCGTCCCGAAAGGTTAACGCCGGGCTGGCCCCGATGAATCAGGGGGGTGATCTCCGGCTGCGGCCCGGCTGCCAGGCGTACACCGCCGCACTGCGGAAAATCCGCCGCGAAAGCGGTTAACGCGGCGCACGGCGCCACCCGTGAGATGACAAGACTTGCCGGTTCTTTCTTGGGAAAAATACTCAATCCCCGGGTTGACCCACGGCCCGCCGCAAGACCCCTGGCACGGGCCCCTCGTTCTGATGGGCCGAGCGAAAGCGAGGCCCCGCCGCGACGACGTCAGTCGGCGCAACTTCTCGTCCGTCAGTTCGACAGCCCCTGCGGACGCCCGACAACGACGAAGCTGAGCCGTTCGGGGTCGAGCCGTTCCTTTGCGACGCGGTTCACGTCATCGAGCGTGACGGCATTCACCCGGTCGTTTCGGGTCTCGATATAGTCGATGGGCATGTCCGACATCTGCATCGCCACCATGATCCGGGCGATCGGGCCATTGCCGTCAAAGCGCAGAGGATAGGAGCCGGTCAGATAGGTCTTGGCCTGTTCGAGCTCTTCCTCTGTCACGCCCTCATCGCGGGCCCGAACCCATTCCTCACGCACCGCCTCGATGGCCTCGGCCACGCGCTCGTTGGACGAGGCGACCGAGCCCATCCAGAGATCGGCCTGGTCCTTGTCGACCAGGTAGGAATATATGCCATAGGTCAGGCCGCGCTTTTCCCTGATTTCGTTCATCAGCCGCGATTCGAAACCGCCGCCGCCAAGGATGTGGTTGAGGATGTAGGTCGCGAAGTAGTCGGGGTGGTCGAAATCGAGTCCCGGCTGCGCGAATTGCACCACCGATTGCGGCGTGTCGAAATCGACCACTTCGATCCCGCCATCGAGCCGGGGTTCGGCGGGTCCGGGCAGATCAGCGCCGGATTCGGGCAGGTCGGCAAGCAGCCGGTCGAGCAGGGCGCCCAACTCTTCGCCGGTTATGTCGCCCACGGCGCTGACATAGAGCCTGTCGCGCGCGAGCGCGCCGCGATGCGCCGCGACGAGGTCGTCGCGCGTGAGCGCCGATACGCTCTCCGCCGTGCCGTCAAGCGGCGTCCCATAGGGATGGTCGCCATAGATCTTCGCGTCAAAGACGCGCCCGGCGATGGCGCGGGGGTCCTTTTCATCCGAGCGGATCGACGAGAGCAACTGCCGGCGCACACGCTCGATGGCGTCGTCATCGAATTGCGGGTCAACCAGGCTCTCGCGCAAGAGCGCGATGGCATCATCGCGGGTCTCGGTCAGGAACTTGGCGGAAACGGTCACCGCGTCGTCATTCACGTCATAGCGGAACGAGGCGGCGAGCCGTTCGGAGGCGCGGGCAAATTCGCGCGCGTCCATGTCGCCCGCCCCTTCTTCGAGCAGGCCGGTCATGAGGCTTGTCGCGCCGCGTTTGCCGGGTGCGTCGAGCGAGCCGCCGCCGCGAAAGCGCAGTTCGAGCGCGACGAAGGGAATCGACCGCTCCTCGACCAGCCAGGCGGTGATACCGCCGGGCGACGTGACCTCTTCGATCTCGACGCCGGCGCGGGCGGGAAGTGCAAGGAAAAGCGTGGCGGCAAAGGCAAGGACGAAGCGAATCACTGGATGATCTCCTCTTGCGCGGTTTCGGATGGCGCGTTGAGCCAGCCGGTGACGGCGCGGCGGCGGTCGAACACCTCTTGCGCGGCGGCAAGGATGTCATCCTCGGTGACGGATTGGAGAACGTCGGGCCATGCCTGCACGTCGGCCACGGTCAGGCCCTGGGTCATCGCCTGGCCATAGCGGTTGGCCAGGCGTTCGACATCGTCTCGCGCATAGACCTGTGCGGCGCGCAGTTGCATCTTGACCCGGTCGAGATCTTCGCTGTCGATCCCGTCTTCGATGAATTGTGCGAGCGTCGCGTCCATCTCGTCTTCGGCCTGTTGCAGGGAAACGCCGTCGGCGGGCACCACGATGAGCGAAAAGGTCGTGTCGTCCAGCGAGAGCCCGTCATAGTAGGCCGATGTATGGACCGCGATCTCATCGTCGAATTGCAGTTTCTCGGCGAGGTAGGAGGTGGTGCCACCACCCAGAAGCTCGGCCAGGATGTTGAGCGCCGCGGCTTTTTCCTGTGCGCCGCTTTCCCGTGCGGGTGCCGTGTAGGAGCGGTTGACCCAGGGTTGGGCGACGCGCGGGTCTTCGAATACCAGGCGGCGCTCGGCCAGTTGGGGCGGCTCTTGCGGGCGTGCGCGGTCGGCGAGGTCGGGATTGGGCGGCAGCGGGCCGTAATGTTCTTCGGCCAGCGCGCGCACCTCGTCCGGCCTGACATCGCCCGCGACGACCAGGATCGCGTTGTTGGGGGTGTAGAAGCGTTCGTAGAAGGCCAGTGCCGCCTCGCGGTCGAGCGTCTTGATCTCGTGGCGCCAGCCGATGATCGGCACGCCGTAGGGATGGTTGAGATATTGCGCCGCGTTCTTCTGTTCGCGAAAGAGGGAAGAGGGGTTGTTCTCGGTGCGCTGGTTGCGTTCCTCGAGGACGACATCGCGTTCGGTGGCGACGGCCTCGGGGGCGAGGCGCAGATTGACCATCCGGTCGGCCTCCATCCCCATCACGAGGTCAAGCCGGTCGGCGGCGACACGTTGGAAATAGGCGGTGTAATCATAGCTGGTGAAAGCGTTGTCGCGGCCGCCATTGCGCGCGACGGTGCGCGAGAGTTCACCGGGGGCGAGGGTCTCGGTGCCCTTGAACATCAGGTGTTCGAGGAAATGCGCGATACCCGATTGGCCGGGGGGTTCGTCCGCCGCGCCGACCCGGTACCAGACCATGTGCATGGCGACCGGGGCGCGGTGGTCTTCGATCACCACGACCTCCATCCCGTTGTCGAGGGTGAAATGCGTCACCGTGTCGTCGGCCCGTGTGCCCGGTGCGAGGGCCAGAACGAACGTGACGGTCAGGGCGAGGAAGGTGGCGCGAAGGGGCACAAGGCGCAACATGGGCTGTCCTTTTGTCTGGAGAACGCTGCGCACAAGATAGGCCATCGCCCCGCGGCTTCAAGCCGGGTGCGGTGCCGGTGACGCAGACGTGAGGGGCCGGTCAGCGGTTGGGTGGCGGGTAGGTCGGCGTGCGCACGCCGGTCGCGCGGCGGAACCGTTCGGCCTCGGCGCGCGGGTTGAGGGTCTGGCCCCGGTAGACCTGGTTGTAGCGGTCGGTCGGGACGATACGAATCCGGGTGAAGCGCGACTTGCGGCGGCGGAAATCCTCGTCCACGGCGGCCAGTTCCTCGCGGATGTTGGCAGGCACGCCATTGCGTCCCGCGTGGCGCACCAATGCCCCGTCCGACGCGGGCACGTCGCCGGGCGAGAGCCGTTCGGGTCGGCCGCCAAGCGCGGCGACGCCATCGGCACGTGGATTCTGATCGACAAGGTTCGCCGCGCCGGGTGTGGGCGTGGGCAGGTCGCCACGTTCGGGCGGGGCCTCGAGCGGCTTGGTCGGCAGGACCGAGAATTCGTCCGGGCCGGGCGTGGCCGAACGCATGTCACGCAGGGTTATGTCACGTTCATTGCCACCACAGGCCGAAAGACCCAGGGCAGAGATCATCAGGATCAGGACGCGCTTGCGCATCTTTGCACTCCCACACAACTTGGCACAGGTTTACCCCATCACGACACTGGCGTCACGAGCCGTTTTTGGCCTGATTTGCCTTGGGTGCCCTTTTGCCGCCGGGTTTGACGTTTTTCTGCCCGCCATCCTGTCCACCGGTGAAGAGTATCAGGCCTATGGCCCCGGCAAAGACCGCGATATCGGCGACGTTGAAGGAATACGGGTTGCGGATGCCGCAGCAGCTCATGTTCAGGAAATCCGCCACGGCACCATAGAGCAGCCGGTCCACGACGTTGCCCAGCGCCCCGCCGACCAGGAGCCCGGCGGCAATCCGTGCCCGGAGGCCCGCCTTCTCATGATACACCCACCAGACGACCGCGCCGGAAATCGCCAGCGCCACCGCGATGAGCACCCAGCGCATCGCGTCGAAACCATTGCCGAAAAGCCCGAAGTTGATGCCGTGATTCCAGGCCATGCGCAGGTTGAGAAAGGGCGGGAGCACGTCGATTTCAAGCCGCCGGGACAGGCTCAGCCAATGCACCACGACCCATTTGCTGGCCTGGTCGGCCAGAAATGTCCAGAACCCCACCCAGAAAACGGTGCGCATGGGTTTATCTCCTGCCTCGTCGTGGGGCGGTTGATCCGACCTCGGTCGCTCGATTGCCCATTAGTGCCGGAAATGCCGCATGCCGGTCAAGACCATAGCCAGCCCGGCGGCGTCCGCGGCGGCGATCACTTCGTCGTCGCGCATGCTTCCGCCCGGCTGGATCACTGCCGTCGCCCCGGCGGCTGCGGCCTCCATCAGGCCGTCGGCGAAGGGAAAGAACGCATCCGACGCCACCACCGATCCCTTGGCCGGGCTTTCGGACAGGCCCAGTGTCTCGCCCATGCGGGCAGCCTTGATCGCGGCGATGTTGGCGCTGTCCACGCGGCTCATCTGGCCGGCGCCGACGCCCACGGTGGCACCGGCCCTGGCGTAGACGATGGCGTTCGATTTCACATGCTTGGCCACTTTCCATGCGAACAGGAGGTCCGCCATTTCCTGCTCCGAAGGTGTGCGTTTCGTGACCACGCGCAACGTGTCCGGCGCGACATGGCCGTTGTCCTTGTCCTGCACCAGGAACCCGCCCGAGACCTGCCGGAAGGCGAGCCCCGGCGCGCGCGGATCGGCCATGGCGCCGGTGGTGAGCAGGCGTAGGTTCTTTTTCGCGGCAAAAAGGTCGCGCGCCGCGTCGCTGGCCGAGGGGGCGATGACGACTTCGGTAAAGATCTGCGCGATCTCTTCGGCCGTTTCCTCGTCCAGCGGCTGGTTGAGCGCGACGATCCCGCCGAAGGCCGAGGTGCGGTCGCAGTCGAACGCCTTTGCGTAAGCCTCTTTCAGGGTCGCGCCCCGGGCAACGCCGCAGGGATTGGCGTGCTTGATGATGGCACAGGCCGGGCCGTCGCCGGGCGCGAACTCGCTGACCAGTTCAAAGGCGGCGTCGGTGTCGTTGATGTTGTTGTAGCTGAGTTCCTTGCCCTGATGCTGGGTCGCCGTGGCGACGCCGGGGCGGTTCGTGCCGTCGGTATAGAAGCTGGCCGATTGGTGCGGGTTCTCGCCATAGCGCAGGGTCTGGGCAAGGGTTCCGGCAAAGGCGCGGCGACGGGGGGCGGGATCGTTCAGCGCCCCGGCGAACCACGTGCTGACAGCCGCGTCATAGGCGGCGGTGCGGGCATAGGCGCGCTGGGCCAGTTGCTGGCGAAAGGCCAGTGTCGTGTGGCCGTCATGTGTCTCTAACTCGGCCAAAAGCGGCTGGTAATCCTCGACATCGGTGAGGGTGCTGACAAAGGCGTGGTTCTTGGCCGCGGCGCGGATCATCGCGGGGCCACCGATGTCGATATTCTCGATGCAGGTGTCATGATCGGCGCCCTTGGCCACGGTTTTCTCGAACGGGTAGAGGTTGACCACGAGAAGGTCGATCGGGCCGATGCCGTGTTCCTCCATCGCGGCGACATGGGCGTCATCGTCGCGCAACGCCAGCAGCCCGCCATGTACCATCGGGTGCAGGGTCTTGACCCGGCCATCCATCATCTCGGGAAAGCCTGTCACCTCGGCCACGTCACGCACGGGCAGTCCGGCCTCGCGCAATGTGCGGGCCGACCCGCCGGTCGAGAGCAGTTCGATCCCGCGCGCATCGAGGGCGCGGGCCAGATCGACCAGGCCGGTCTTGTCGGACACGGACAGAAGGGCGCGAGTGAGAGGGGCAAGATTGGGCATCGGTTTGCTCCGCTTGGTGACATGTCGGCTCTTGCCGCGCGGCATAGGACAATTCGCCGGAAGATAGAACCGCAATCGTTGTCGCGGTGCCGCCAGCGGCCGTTTGTGCGGATCTGTGCGCCGCTGCCGTTGGCCCTAATCCTGCACCGCGGGGATCAGGTCGGGGTTGAGGTCGCGGACATGGAGCGGCGAATCCTGGGCCTTGGCCAGGGACCAGCGCACGCGGCTCGCCTCGTCGGTGGCGCGCGACGTCAGCACGACCTGGTGGCAGGCGCGGGGTTTGAGGCGCCCCTTTTCGAGATAGACCGACGGTTCGAGCGTCATCTCGATACTGCCATCGGTGCGCAGCACCCAAAGCTCGCCGCTCTTGAGCGCGAGAGATACCGCGGTGCCGCCCATGTCGATCTCGGCATCGACCTCGGGGTGGAGGTGAAAGCGCACGTGAAAGAGAATACCGGGGTCGAGCGCCTCGGCGAGGCGCTTGTTCAGGCGTTTGCGGTCGGGCGGGTCGAGGGCGACCAGCAGATCCTCGCCGAAAAGCCCGATGCCGTCATGGGTGAGTTCGAGCGTGCGCGCATGGGTCAGGCCATGGGTGCCGACCCACCCGTCATGCCCGCCCTGAAAGCGAAACCCGTCGGGTGCGTGGCCCATTTCCACGGGCACGCGGCTGGGGCCATCGGCGATCTGGTCGCGGCGCCTGCCGGTTCCGCCGACGAGGCGGGCGCTGGAATAGCCGTCGATGCAAAGGGTGGAATGCGATGGCGTGGCGCGACCGGCGCGCCGCCATTCGGCACCGAAACTCGCCCCGGAGCCGCAATTGACGATGAGCGGGCGACGACCCGAGGTCAGCTCGAACGCCAGGGTGCTGGCATGGGCGTCATGGCTGTCGCGACCCTTTGGGGGCGGCGCCGCGTCGATGATGACGCTGGTGCGCCCCGCCGAGAGCCGGGCATACC
The DNA here is from genome assembly GCF_041686535.1 of Aquicoccus sp. NCBI lineage: Bacteria > Pseudomonadati > Pseudomonadota > Alphaproteobacteria > Rhodobacterales > Paracoccaceae > Aquicoccus > Aquicoccus sp. Next base: position 59,690 of record NZ_JAWLDS010000010.1, read on the forward strand.
CCATGGAGAGCCCGTCGGGCATACGCGATTTCACGCCGGAGGCCGCCAGTGCGTGGTCGAGGCGCCCCTCGATCCCCTTGCCACCGCCATGAAAGCGCGCCAGCGACCCGTCGGCATGGCGCAGCGTGCGCAGCGTGGGCGTGATCCGGTCGATCGCGTCGAGATGGTCGTGCAGGGGCTTCTGCCCCACGTCATCGAGCGCCCCGGCGGCCCATGTCAGCAGGGTGAAGACATCGAGAAGCTCTTCGGGATTGCGGGTGGAAATACCGCCCTCGGCGTCGATTCGGGCCTTGCATTCGGCGGCCAGTGCGCGCTTGGCGGGGGCGACGTGCTGTTCCATGCCTTCGAGCGAGAGCCCGGCATAGAGCAGCCCGGTCAGCGCCTCGAAGCGGGGCAGGCCGGATCTGGCGGCGGGCCAGCGGCGGCCGAGAAACAGGGTCTGTTGGGCCAGCGAGCGATAGAAGGCATCGCTTTGTGCCTTGTCAGAGCCGTGCAGCAGGAAGATCGCGTGGCTGATCCAGCGCAGCAGGCGCCGGCCGGTGAGTTCGGGCGTCCAGCCGGGGCCGCGCCCGCGCCCGTAAAGCGAGATCCAGTCCCAGAGCCACGCCTGAGCCCTGGTTCGCGCGGGCGGATCGCCGACGGCGGCCAGATCGTCGAGCCAGCCGAACCCGTGCAGATCCTCGGCGAACTCGGGGCTGGGCGGGTCGATTTGCCAGATGCTTTTGCGCGTATCCTCGACAAGGCTCCCGGCGAAGAGGAAATTCCCGGCGACCAGTTGCTTTCCGCGGGCATAGAGACCGATCGAGCGGGGTTCGGGATGCGACACGAAGGCGGTTGCCGTTTTCGCCCTCGTGCTCGCCCGCGCGTGAAAGCGGTTGAGTATGCGCGCAGGCAGCGCGTGTTTCGCTTCCCTTTGGGGCATTTGCTCGGCCTCGTGTCCCTCTTTGGCGAGGTTTGGCCCATGATAGCCCGGGTTTGATGACAGGTCATCAGGGAATGTCCGCCCGATCGGGTTTGGGCGGCATTATGTCAGGCCGGGCGGCGCAGGCAGGCGATGTAGAATCCGTCCATGCCGCCCTGATCGGCCCAGAAATCCGGGCGCAGGCGCAAGCCGCCCTCTTCGGTGATCCAGGCCGGGTCGATTCCGGGGCAGGCCAGCGTGGCGCGGTCGGTGGCAAGGCCGGGGTGGCGGGCAAGGGCCTCCTCGACCTGACATTCGCCCTCGTCCGGCAGGAGCGAGCAGGTGCAGAACACCAGCCGCCCACCGGGGGCGAGGAGCGTGAGCGCGTGGTCGATCATCGCTGATTGCAACGCGATGAGCGCAGCAAACTCGGATCCGTCCTTGGCGTGGGGAAGGTCCGGGTGACGGCGAATCGTGCCGGTGGCCGAGCAGGGCGCGTCGAGCAGGATCGCGTCATAGGGGCCGCCCGCATGGGTGAGCGCATCACCCTGAACCACCTGCGCGGTGAGCCCGGTGCGGGCAAGGTTCTCGCGCACCCGTGCGAGGCGGGTTTCCGAGAGGTCGAGCGCGGTGACATCGGTCCCGGTGGCGGCGAGTTGCAGGGTCTTGCCGCCGGGGGCCGCACAGAGGTCGAGCACGCGCTCGCCCGGGCGCGCGTCGAGAATGCGCGCGGGCAGCGCGGCGGCGGCATCCTGCACCCACCAGTCGCCGGCGGCGAACCCGGGCAGGGCGGAAACCTGCGGCGCGCCGAAAAGCCGGATCGAGCCCGTGGACAGGAGTGTTCCGCCGGTGGCTTGTGCCACTGCCTTGGGGTCGGTTTTCGCGGTCAGGTCGAGCGGTGCCCCTGCGAAATGCGCGGCCTCGAATTTCGAGACTGTTTCGCCGGAATATGCCTCGATCAGCGGTGCGCGGAGCCATTTGGGCAGGCGCGGGATGCGCAAGCTATCCCATTTCGCCGGGGCCTCTTGGACCAGCTTGCGCAGCACGGCGTTGACCAGCCCCTTGAGATGGCCATGACGGCGGTGGGCGGCGGCGATGGTCACCGCCTCGTTGACCACACCATGGGCATCGCCGCCCTGTGCCAGTTCGACCGCGCCCAGCCGCAGGATGTTGCGGATATGCAGCGCCGGGGTCTTGCGCAGGTGCGGTTTGAGCAGGCGGTCAGCGCGTTCCAGCCCGCGCAGGGTTTCGTTCGCCAGCCGCTGGGCGCGGGCCCGGTCGGGCGGTTCGAGCCGGTCGAGCGCGCCCGCTCCGGCCAGCTCGCTCATGAGGCGGCCTTCGCCGAGGATCTGGTCGAGCAGGTAGACCGCCGAGCGGCGGGCGGAATGGGTGCGGGGCTTTGACATGCGATGTCCTTGGCAAGCGGTCGATGGCGGCCTATATCAGGCGCATGAGCGACAAGAAAGACCTTCCCCCCGCCGCGATCCGCGCCCTCGCCGAAGCCGAGGCGCGCCGCAAGGAGGCCGAAGCCAAGGCCGAGGCGCTGCCCAAGGAGTTGGGCGGGCGCGATGGGCCCGAGCCGGTGCGATACGGCGATTGGGAGCGGAAGGGAATCGCGGTCGATTTCTGAGGGCGCCAACGGTCAAGCCCCGCGCGGAATCAAGGCCGAAGGCCGCCGCGCATCGCCGGGCCGCCCCCCGGCGCGGCGATTTGGCCGAGCTTCGTGCGCGGCTTGGATGTTTTCAGGCTTTTCTGGCATAAAGCGCTGCAACACGGACCGGGGAGCGCCGCACCGCGGCCCGTCGCCACGCGGCTTGGAAAGACCTTACAACCCCAGCACATCCATCATGTCATATTGCCCCGGCGTCTTGTCCTGCCCCCAGAGCGCGGCCCTGAGCGCGCCCCGGGCATAAATCGAGCGGTCGGTGGCGACGTGGCGCAGGATGATGCGTTCACCGGCGGCGGCGAACATCACGTCATGTTCGCCCACGATGTCGCCGCCGCGAATGGCGGAAAAGCCGATATGGCCTTTCTCGCGCTTGCCTGTGATGCCGTCGCGGCCGCGATCAGAGACCTTCTTGAGCGACACGCCCCGTCCCTGCGCCGCCGCCTCGCCCAGCATCAGCGCGGTGCCCGAGGGCGCATCGACCTTCTGGTTGTGATGGGCCTCGATCACCTCGATATCGTAATCCGCGTCCAGCGCCTCGGCCACCTTTTGGGTCAGCCGGGTGAGCAGGTTCACCCCGAGGCTCATGTTGCCGGCACGGATGATCACCGCGTGACGGGCGGCGGGTTCCAACGTGGCAATGTCGGCCTCATTCATGCCGGTGGTGCCGATCACGTGCACGGCGCGCGCCTGTGCGGCCAGCGCGGCAAACTCGAGCGTGGCGGCGGGCGCGGTAAAGTCGATGATCGCCTGAGCGCGGGCGAAGGCGTCGAGTGGATCATCCTCGATGGTCACGCCCAGCGGGCCGATCCCGATCGCCTCGCCCGCATCGCGACCGATCCAGTCGTGCCCCTTGCGTTCGATTGCACCCACAAGCCGCGCCTTGTCGGAAGCGGCCACCGTGCGCAGCAGCATCTGGCCCATGCGCCCCGAGGCGCCGGTGATCACGATGCCGGGAAGGTCGGTGCGGGGCAGGTCGTTCATGGCGCGGGTCTCCTGTCTGGGTTTGTCTTGCATAGCCGAGCATCGCGTGCTTGGCAAAGGCCGGTGGAAGGCTTAAGTGCAGCCCATGGCAAAGAACAGGTTCCAGGACGGGTCCGGCCCGTCGCAGCGACAATTGCGGGTCGGCGAGTTGATCCGCCGCACCCTTGCACAGGTTCTGGCGCGGGGCGATGTGCATGACCCCGAGCTGAACCGGATGTCGATCACGGTGGGCGAGGTGCGGGTGACGCCCGACCTCAAGATCGCCACTGCCTATGTCCTGCCGCTGGGCGGCGAGGGGCAGGAGGATGCGATCAAGGCCCTGGCGCGCAACAAGGGCGAGTTGCGGCGGATCATCGGCAAGGACCTGACCCTGAAATACGCGCCCGACCTGCGGTTCCGGCTGGATGAGACCTTTGACCGGCTGGACGAGACGCGACGCCTGTTCAGCCAGGAGAACGTCCGGCGCGATCTGGAGGACTGATGCGGGTCTGGGCCGCACTTGCGCTGCTGTTCGTGCCCGGGATCGCCGGGGCGGTCGAGTGTCGCGAGCTGCGCCATGACGGCAATGGCTATGCCATCTGCGAGGTGGACGCGCGAACCGCGGATATCCGGCTTTTTCTGGAAGATGACGCCGGGCAGGTGATCGGCACGTTCCCGGCGTTGGAGGCGCGGCTTTCCAAGCGGGGCGAGCGGCTGGCATTCGCGATGAACGCGGGCATGTATCACGGCGACCGCAGCCCGGTGGGGCTTTATCGCGAGGGCGGGCAGGAGGTGCAGGGCCTGATCACGCGGGCGGGGCCGGGGAATTTCGGGCTTTTGCCGAACGGGGTTTTCTGCCTCCGGGACGGGCGGGCCGATGTGATCGAGACCATGCGGTTCGCGCGTGAGGAACCCGATTGCCGCGATGCCAGCCAGTCGGGTCCGATGCTGGTGATCGACGGGGAATTGCATCCCCGGTTCCTGCCCGACAGCACGAGCCGCTATGTCCGCAACGGTGTCGGCACATCGGAGGACGGGGCGCGGGTGGTGTTCGCGATTTCGAAGGGTGCGGTGACGTTGCATGAATTCGGGCGGTTGTTCCGCGATGCGCTGGACCTGCCGCAGGCGCTTTACTTCGATGGCAATATCTCGCGCCTGCACGCGCCCGCGCTGGGCCGGTCGGATGCCGGTTTGCCGATGGGGCCGATCGTGGGCGTGGTCGAGCGGGGCGATTGACCGACCGGGCCGCATGGGCTAGGCGACCGCTTTCGACGGCAGCGAGGGCAGGTGCATGGGACGCAAACGCAAGGCGCGGGACATTTCCGGGTGGCTGGTGGTGGACAAGCCCGCGGGGATGACCTCGACCGCGGTGGTCAACAAGGTGCGCTGGGCGTTTGACGCCAGGAAGGCGGGCCATGCCGGGACGCTCGATCCCGAGGCGACCGGGGTTCTGGCCGTGGCGCTGGGCGAGGCGACGAAAACCGTGCCCCATGTTACCGACGCGCTCAAGTGCTATCGCTTTACCGTGCGGCTGGGACAGGCGACCAACACCGACGATGCCGAGGGCGAGGTGATTGCCGCGTCCGACCTGCGCCCCGGTGACGACGAGATCAAGGCGGCGCTGGGTGGGTTCGTGGGCGATATCATGCAGGTGCCGCCGCAATTCTCGGCGGTCAAGATCGACGGGCAGCGCGCCTACAAGCTTGCCCGCGCTGGCGAGGATCTGGAGATCGAGGCGCGGCCCCTTTGGGTGGAGGAACTGTTGCTCATTGACCGGCCCGACGCGGACCGGGTGGTGCTGGAGATGAGTTGCGGCAAGGGCGGGTATGTGCGCGCGATTGCCCGGGACCTGGGCGAGGCGCTGGGCTGTTTCGGGCATGTGGAGCGGTTGCGGCGGATCTGGTCGGGGCCGTTCGACGCCGAGGACGGAATCGACCTTGAGACGCTGGACCGGCTGGCGCGGAAACCGGAACTCGATGACTGGCTGCGCCCGCTCGAAGAGGGGCTGGTGGATCTGCCCGAGGTCAGGGCCACGGACCAGGGCGCGGTGCGGTTGCGCAATGGCAACCCGGGCATGGTGATCGCCCATGACGTGGACTATGGCGAGGAATGCTGGGCCTCCCACCAGGGCCGGGCGCTGGCGGTCGGGCGCTACAAGTCAGGTGAATTGCACCCGGCGCGCGTCTTTAACCGGGACGCTTCTGCTTGAGCGCGGGCGCGACCGGAGAAGACAGATGACTTTTGCCGCGTAACTTGCTACCCAGCGGGAGAAATTTCGTTGTTCCGGCAATTTGTGAGAGATGACCTTGGAAATCGAGAAGACTGCCCTTGAAGGTGTGTTGATCCTGACTCCGGCACGTCATGGCGACAACCGCGGGTTCTTCAGCGAAAGCTGGAACCGCAAGCGGATGCAGGAGGCCGGCCTCGACATTGATTTCGTGCAGGACAATCACTCGCTTTCGGAACGGGCGGGCACGGTGCGGGGGCTGCATTACCAGGCGCCGCCCTTTGCACAGGCCAAGCTGGTGCGCTGCGGGCGCGGGCGGCTTTACGACGTGGCGGTCGATATCCGCAGGGGAAGCCCGACCTATGGTCACTGGGTCGGGGTCGAGCTGAGTTTCGACAATGGCCGGCAGCTCCTGATCCCCGAGGGGTTTATGCACGGGTTCGTCACGCGCGAGCCGATGACCGAGATCGTCTACAAATGCTCTGACTACTATTCGAAACCTCATGATGGCGCTGTGCGGTTCGATGACCCGGATATCGCGATCGACTGGGGCGTGGATCCGGCCGGGGTCGTTCTGTCCGGCAAGGACGAAGCGGCCCCGCGCCTGGCCGAGTTCGACAGCCCGTTCACCTATGACGGGGCACGGGAATGAAACTCTTGGTGACAGGAGGGGCCGGGTTCATTGGCTCGGCCGTGGTGCGGCAGGCCATGGACAGGGGCCACGAGGTCGTCAATCTCGATGCGCTGACCTATGCCGCCTGTCTTGAGAACGTGGCGGCGGTCGCGGATAGCCCGCGTTACCATTTCGAGCATGTGGATATTCGCGACGCCGCGGCGGTCGAGGCCTGTATCGCGCGCCATGCGCCCGAGGCGATCATGCATCTGGCCGCCGAAAGCCACGTGGACCGGTCCATCGACGGGCCGGGCGTGTTCATGGAAACCAACGTGATGGGCACGTTTCACCTGTTGCAATCGGCCCGCGCATTGTGGGAGCGCAAGGGTCGGCCCGAGGATTTCAGGTTCCATCATATCAGCACGGATGAGGTGTTCGGCTCGCTGCCCGATGATCCGGTGGTGAAATTCACCGAGGATACGCCCTATGATCCGCGCAGCCCCTATTCGGCCTCGAAGGCCAGTTCGGATCACCTTGTCCGGGCCTGGCACGAAACCTATGGCCTGCCGGTGGTGCTGAGCAATTGCTCGAACAATTACGGGCCCTATCATTTTCCCGAGAAACTGATCCCGGTGATCATCTTGGGTGCGCTGGCGGGCAGGCCGTTGCCGATCTATGGCGACGGGTCGAACGTGCGCGACTGGCTTTATGTCGAGGATCATGCCGATGCCCTTCTGACCGTGCTTGAGCGCGGCGGGGTGGGGCGGTCCTACAACATCGGGGGCGAGAACGAACGGACCAACCTTGAACTGGTCCGGACCCTTTGCGGCATCCTTGACCGGCTCAGCCCGCGGGATGACGGCAAGCCCTATGCCGAGCAGATCACCTTTGTTGCTGACCGTCCGGGGCATGATGCGCGCTATGCGATCGATCCCACGCGCATTCGCGAGGAACTGGGCTGGCGGCCGTCGGTCACGGTCGAGGAGGGGCTCGAACGCACGGTGCGGTGGTATCTCGACAACGAGGACTGGTGGCGGCCCTTGCAGAACCGGCAGGGCGTGGGCCAGAGGCTGGGCACCGGGGGCGCGCGATGAAGGTCCTGGTGTTTGGCAGGTCCGGACAGGTGGCCACGGAATTGCAGCGCCGAGCGGGCGCGCATGAGGTGGTGGCCCTGGGCCGGGCCGAGGCCGATTTCGAAAACCCCGACGCCTGTGCCGATATTGTGGCGCGCAGCGATGCGCAGGCGATCATCAACGCCGCCGCCTATACCGCCGTGGACAAGGCCGAGGAGGACGAGGCCCGCGCCCGGCGCATCAACGGCGAAACGCCCGGTGCGATTGCCCGTGCCGCCGCCGCGCGCGGGTTGCCCGTGGTGCATATTTCGACCGATTACGTGTTCGATGGTGCGGGCGTGGCGCCCTTTGCGACCGATCATACGACCGCGCCATTGGGGGTTTACGGGCGCAGCAAGCTGATCGGGGAAAAGGCGGTGCGCGGCGCCGGGGGGCCACATGCGATCCTGCGCACGTCCTGGGTGGTGTCGGCGCATGGGGGCAATTTCGTCAAGACGATGCTGCGGCTGGGGGCCGAGCGTGAGAAACTCACCATCGTTGCCGATCAGGTGGGCGGGCCGACCCCGGCCGCCGATATCGCCGATGCATGCCTGATCATAGCGGCGCAATTGCTCGATGACCGGGGCAAGAGCGGCACCTATCATTTCTCGGGTGCGCCCGATGTGAGCTGGGCCGATTTCGCGCGCGAGATATTTGCGCGAACCGGCCTGGCCTGCGCGGTCGAGGACATTGCGACCACCGCCTATCCCACGCCGGCGCAGCGGCCGCTGAACTCGCGGTTGGACAATGCCGCCACGGCGGCCGTTTTCGGTATCGCGAGGCCGGACTGGCGCGACGGGTTGAACGACATTCTTTCCGAACTTGGAGCACTCAAGGCATGACAGATCGCAAGGGTATCATCCTGGCTGGCGGGTCCGGCACGCGGCTCTATCCGATCACCCTCGGGGTGTCGAAGCAGCTTTTGCCGATCTACGACAAGCCGATGATCTATTATCCGCTCAGCGCGCTGATGCTGGCCGATATTCGCGAGATCGCGGTGATCACGACGCCCCACGACCAGGCGCAGTTCAAGCGGGTGCTGGGCGATGGCAGCCAATGGGGGCTTGGCCTGAGCTATATCATGCAGGAAGAGCCCGAGGGCCTGGCCCAGGCCTATGTTCTGGCCGAGGAGTTCCTGGCCGGAGCGCCGAGCGCGATGGTCCTGGGCGACAACATCTTTTTCGGCCATGGCCTGCCCGAGCTCTTGATGGCGGCCGATGCGAACAGGCAAGGCGGCACCGTCTTTGGCTATCGCGTGGCCGACCCCGAGCGCTATGGCGTTGTGGATTTCGACGCGGACGGAGCGGTGCGCGCGATCATGGAAAAGCCCGAGGTGCCGCCGTCGAACTATGCGGTGACGGGGCTCTATTTCCTCGACGGGAGCGCGCCCGATCGGGCGAGGAAGGTGCAGAAATCCGCGCGTGGGGAGTTCGAGATCACCACGCTTCTGGAAATGTACCTGGCCGATGGGCTGTTGAGCGTCAAACAGATGGGGCGCGGGTATGCGTGGCTCGATACCGGAACGCATGGCAGCCTGCTGGATGCGGGGAATTTCGTGCGCACGCTGGAACGGCGGCAAGGGCTGCAAACCGGCAGCCCGGACGAGATTGCCTATAACAAGGGCTGGATCGGGGCGGATGCGTTGCGAGAACGGGCCCGGGCCTTCGAAAAGAACGATTATGGCACCTACCTCTTGGGTTTGCTCAGGGAGTGAGCCGGCGGATCGGGGCGGCTATGCCGGGCTTCGAAAAGGTGGGCGTGTGCCTTTGATGAATGAATGGAAACGGGGTTTTCTTTGCGCGTTTCCTGCGAAAGTATCGTTGCAGACCTAACAGGAGTTTCGCCCGAATGTCCGCCGACCCCCGCCCCGACTGTCCCGATATCGCGCCGCTCGGCGTTGACGGGTTGCTCGTGCGGTTTTCCACCCGGCTTGACGATGCTGCCAATCGTGCGGTCCTGGGTTTTGCCCGCGATCTGGAGTCGGACCCGCCACAGGGTGTGATCGAGGTCGCCTCGGCGCTGAGTTCGGTCTATCTGCGCTTTGACCCTGCGGTCGTGAGCCGTGCCGAATTGACACGGGCCCTGCAGGACCGCGCCAGCACGCGCGACTGGTCCACGCCGATGGATGGCGCCGGGCGTCATTGGCATATCCCCACGGCCTTTGGTGGTGATTTCGGGCCGCAACTGGCCGAAACCGCCGCGCTTCTCGGCATGAGCGAGGAGCAGGCGGTGGCCGACCTCGTTGCCCATCCGGTGCGGGTGCTGGCCATCGGGTT
>NZ_JAWLDS010000011.1:0-6083 GCF_041686535.1 Aquicoccus sp.
GAGACGCGCTGGCATTGCGATCCGATTGCCGGCGCGGACCATGACTCGACTCTGCATCACTGGTCCCTTAATAAGAACAAAAAGGGAACAACGGGAAGCTGGATACTGCATTGGAATGGCGCGACGGCTGCTTTCAACCTGGTTTCCGAGGCTGGCCAGCGACACCGTGCTGCGCAGGCGTCCGGCTGAAGGGCCTTTTGCCCTGGTCCACCGGTCGAGGAATACGGAACATCTGCATTGCCTGAACGAGATCGCTGAGCGGAACGGGCTGCATCGCGGCATGACGCTCGCGGATGCGCGCGCGATCTGCCCGGATCTCATCACCCGGCCTGCGGATATCGCCCGAGAGGCCGCTGCGCTAGCCGCGCTCCGCCGCTGGATGGGGCGCTATGCGCCGATGGTGGCGCGGGACGGATCGGATGGCCTGATCGCTGATATTACGGGCGTGCCGCATCTGTTCGGAGGTGAGCAAGACCTTCGGGGCGATCTGCATGCGCGCATGGCGCGTGCCGGGCTCTCCGTGGTCAGCGCCATTGCCGGGACCCGCGGCGCGGCGCATGCGTTGGCGCGTCACGGTGGTGGAATCATCCCAGAAGGCCGACTTGTCGACAAGATCGGCCCCCTGCCGGTCAGCGCCTTGCGGACCGATACGGAGACGACACAGGCACTTGGGCGCATGGGATTGACCCGGATCGCCGATCTGATCACTCAGCCGCGGGCACCGCTGGCACGCCGGTTCGGGTCCGGCCTCATCCTGCGGCTCGATCAGGCGCTTGGGCATCAGCCGGAACCCGTTGCCGCAGAAACGGAAGCGCCGCATTTCGGGGTGCGCATGACCCTGCCGGAGCCGATTGGCTTGCAGGCCGACGTGATGGCGGGGCTTACCCGCCTGCTGGACCGTCTTTGCCACACGTTGGGCCAACACCATATGGGCGCCCGGCGCTTGCGCCTCGATCTGCACCGGGTGGACCGGGAAATCGCGCAGGTCGAGATCGGTCTTGCCCGCCCGATGCGCGACCCCGAGCGAATCACGGCGCTTTTCAGCAAGGGAATCGCGGATGTCGAGGCCGGGTTCGGCATCGAGGCGATGCGGCTGGAGGCCCATGTGACCGAGAGACTGCCGCCTGAGCAAATCGGGGGCGGGCAGGCCATGCGTCACGAGGATGCGCTGGCCGATCTGTTTTCCCGGCTTGGCAATCGGTTGGGGTTCGAGCGGGTGTTGCGCCTTCTGCCCGCCGAAAGCACGATCCCCGAGCGCAGCTTCCTGCTGGCGCCTGCGGCCTATAGCGAGGCGGCCCCCCCGCCACCGCGAACAGGACCGGAACGCCCGATCATCATTTTTCCGCCCGAGCCCGTGGCGATTCGCGGAATGGACCACCCTGGGCATCCGCCCGCGCGGTTCCGTTGGCGGCGGATGCAGTTTACCACGATGCGCGCCACGGGACCGGAACGCATCGCACCGGAATGGTGGCTCATTGATCCCGACTGGCAGTCTGGATTGCGTGACTATTGGCGCATCGAGACGCGTGAGGGGCCACGACTCTGGCTTTTTCATACACCGCAATCGCCGGCGTGGTCGGTGCAGGGAGAGTTCGCATGACCGCTTATGCCGAGCTGTGCGTGACCACGAACTTCACCTTCTTGCATGGCGCCTCGCATCCCGAGGAGCTGGTCACGCGCGCGGCCGAACTGGGCCTTGCCGCCATTGCCATCACCGACCGCAATTCGGTAGCGGGCGTGGTACGCGCCTTTTCTGCCCTCAAGGAACTGGACCGGCTGCACAACGAGGCGCGCAAAGCAGCGGGCGCATTACAGGATGCACCCGACATTCGCTCGCGCCGGACCACCGATCATTCCAGCCGTCAGATCCTGAACCCGGCACCTCTGGATGATGGTCCTCGGATCAACCTCGACCAGCCCCTGCCCAGGTTGATCCCGGGCGCGCGGATCGCGCTGAGCGATAGCCCTGTCGAATGGCTGGCCCTGCCACGGGATGTTGTCGCCTGGTCGCGTCTGACACGGCTCCTCTCGCTGGGCAAACGCCGGGCCGGAAAGGGCGCGTGTCATCTCACACGAAAGGATCTGGTGAACTGGGGGAGTGGTATGGTTCTGGTCGCACTGCCCCCAGATCCGATGGAGGGGTCGGGACAGGCAAACCTGTCGGTCGAGTTGCGCGACATGCGGCGCACCTTTCCCGGCCAGTGCTTTCTCGGGGCTGCACCAATCTATGATGGGCGCGACCAGCCACGCCTCGACCGGCTGGCACGACTTTCGCAGTTTTCCGGCCTGCCTATGGTGGCGGTCGGTGATGTGCTGATGCATCGTTCGGCCCGGCGCCCGCTTGCCGATGTTCTGACCTGCCTGCGCGAGGGCTGCACCATCGACACGATCGGCGCCCGCCGCCTGACCCATGCCGAGCACCGGCTCAAATCCGGCACCGAGATGGGCCGCATGTTCCATCGTTATCCCGCCGCGATCCGCCGTACCCTGGAGATCACCGATCAGTGCGCCTTTCGCCTCGACGACCTGCGTTATCAGTATCCCGACGAGGCCCGGGAGGGCGAACCGGCCCAGGACCGGCTCGACCGGCTTGCGCGCGAGGGGCTGCGCTGGCGTTACCCGTACGGGCCACCCACCAAGATCGCCGCACGTGTCAACAAGGAACTGAAACTCATCGACGAGATGGGCTATGCGCCGTATTTCCTGACCGTGCATGACATCGTGGCCTTCGCCCGGTCGCGTGGCATCCTGTGCCAGGGGCGCGGATCAGCGGCCAATTCGGTGGTCTGTTACCTCTTGGGCGTGACCGAGGTTCCCCCCGAAAGCATCACGCTGATCTTCGAGCGGTTTATCAGCAAGGAGCGTGGTGAACCACCCGACATCGACGTGGATTTCGAGCATGAGCGGCGCGAAGAAGTGATCCAGTGGATCTATGAGCGCTACGGCCGTCATCGCGCCGGGCTGACCGCCACCGTGATCCATTTCCGCTCACGCGCCGCAATCCGCGAGGTCGGCAAGGTCATGGGGCTGAGCCAGGACGTGATCGCCCGGCTTTCCGGGCAGATCTGGGGCTGGTCCTCCAGCGCACCGAATGAGGACCGGATGCGTGATGCCGGCATTGATCCGGCGGACAGGCGCGTGGCGCTGGCGGCCAGGTTGATCGGTGAAATCATCGGCTTTCCCCGGCATCTCAGCCAGCATGTCGGCGGATTTGTCATCACCCATGGACGGCTCGATGAACTCTGCCCGATCGAGAACGCGGCGATGGAAGACCGCACCATCATCGAATGGGACAAGGATGATATCGACGCACTTGGCCTGTTGAAGGTCGATGTGCTGGGTCTTGGTATGCTGACCTGTATCCGCAAGGCGTTCGGGCTGTTGCAGGACCATCGCCAGAAACATCTAACACTGGCCAACGTGCCCCCCGAAGACGCCCGCGTCTATGACATGCTGTGCCGGGCCGATGCCATCGGCGTGTTCCAGGTGGAAAGCCGGGCGCAGCTCAACTTCCTGCCCCGGATGCGGCCGCGCAAGTTCTATGATCTGGTTTGCGAGGTAGCCATCGTCCGTCCCGGCCCGATCCAGGGCGGCATGGTGCACCCCTTCATCAACCGCCGCCAGGGCAAGGAGAAGGTCGAGGATCTCGGCCCCGCGATGATGGAGGTACTGGGGCGCACCTATGGCGTGCCGCTGTTTCAGGAACAGGCGATGCAGATCGCGGTGGTCGCCGCCGGGTTTTCGGCGGCCGAGGCCGACCGGCTGCGCCGCAGCCTCGCCACGTTCAAGCGGATGGGCACCATCGGCGCGTTTCGGGATCGCTTCGTCTCGGGGATGCTCTCACGTGGGTACGCCGCGGATTTCGCCGAGCGGTGCTTTGCCCAGATCGAGGGCTTCGGCTCCTATGGATTTCCCGAAAGCCACGCGGCAAGCTTCGCGCGGCTGGTCTATATCTCGGCCTGGCTCAAATGCCATCACCCGGCGGTCTTTACCTGTGCGCTCCTGAACAGCCAGCCGATGGGATTTTACGCCCCTGCGCAACTCGTGCGCGATGCGCGTGAGCACGGGGTCGAGGTGCGGCCCGTTTCGATCAACCATTCGGAGTGGGATTGCACGCTGGAGCCGCGCGCGGATGGGGAACTGGCCGTGCGCCTGGGATTTCGTCAGATCAAGGGACTGCGCGAGGAGGACGCCATCTGGATCGTCGCCGCGCGGGGCAATGGCTATGCGGATGTCGAAAGCCTCTGGCGCCGGGCGGGGGTGCGTCCCGATACGCTTGAGCGGTTGGCCGAGGCCGATGCCTTTGCCGTGCTCAGGCTCACGCGCCGCGATGCGCTTTGGGCTGTCCGGGCCTTGCGCGCGCCCAAGCCGCTGCCACTGTTCGGAAAGGATGGCGAGGGCGGCACAGAGCCCGCCGTCGATCTGCCTGCCATGACGCTCGGGCAGGAGGTGATCGAGGACTATCTCGCCCTGCGCCTTTCCCTGCGCGCTCATCCGCTGGAACTTCTGCGACCACGCCTGCCCGAGAGCATACCCCATGAACGGCTGGCACGGTCCAGAGGCGGGATCACCGTCACCGGCCTCGTCATCACCCGCCAGCGCCCCGGCACGGCCTCGGGCGTGATCTTCCTGACGCTGGAGGACGAGACCGGCCTGGCCAATGTCGTGGTCTGGCGCAATATCTATGAAACCTTCCGCAAGTCGGTGATCGCCGGGCGTTTACTGCGCGTGACCGGCCGGATCGAACGGGAGGGCCAGGTCACGCACCTGATTGCCGAACGGATCGAAGACCTCTCGCCAATGCTTTCAACCCTCGGTCGGCCCGCGCCGAGCGGCGCGCATGACGGGCAAGCGCATGAAACAGGGCAGCCCGCCGCTGGCAACAACCGCCCCTCGGCCAGGCACCCGAGGGAACAGGCGAAAAAGCTCTTCCCGAGCCGGGATTTTCATTGACGCAGCGCCATATTCCGGCCCCACCATTGGTTTAATGAAGTGCCATGATCGGCGGTCGCAATATCATATGCCTTCGCCACAGGCGCGCGAAGCGCAGGGCGTCGCGGCTGATTGGTCCCGGCTTACTTGTCCTTGCCCTTCTGGCGCTGGCGCCTCGGCCGTTGGGCATGGCGGGTTCGAATGTCGATCATGAAGTGTCACCTGCACCAAGCACCACGATCCTGCGCGGCGGTGATGCCTGGAAAGGCATCAACCGAAGGAGCCAGAATGCGAAGCCTTCTGGACGATCAATCGAAGGCCGCGTCACGCATGTGCGCGACGGTGACACGATCGAAGTCGCGCAGGTTCCAATCAGGATCGCTGACCTCGACTGCGCCGAAATCGGCAGTATGGAGGGCAACAAGGCGACCCGACGCATGCGTGAGCTTGTGCGTTCGCAAACGGTATCATGCAGATTGAGTGGCAAGATGTCGTATGACCGACATGTCGGCACCTGCTATCTCACCGACGGGCGAAATATCGGTCATATCCTCCACACTGAGCGCATCTGCCATCAGTGGTGACAATTGGCGGCAGGAAAATCTTCTGACGGCTCGCGACTGTTTCATAACGCACGCCATAATGCCCCACCCACCTGAAACCACGCCGCGGGAGGAACAACCATCAGCGTCTCAATCGAATGAGCGCGCATGGATCGCCTGAGCCACTTCATCGGCGGTTTTCAGGGTTCGCACAACAAGCGGCACAAGCAAAGCGATCATGTTGCGGTCAAGCCCACGCGCCCGCTGAGCCTGGCGGACATCCTGAAATACCGAGAGAACAAGCGGAATGAAACGCAGGCACAGGGACACGCCGAGCGCAATCTGGTTCTTCGGAACCCGGGATGGTGCGAATCTCAACCCGGCCAGAATACCGTCAACCATTTCGCTGGTCCGGGTCGTCGCGGTGACCACGGTCGCCGCAAGGATAAGGACCGCGAAGCGGAATACCACGAATGATGCGAAAAGGATGTCGGTCAAATAGGTCTGGACCAGGAAGATCGCGAGCAGGATCCACAAGGCAGGTCGGAGCGCCGCGACGACATGGCGGACGCGCAAACCGGACAGGGCGAAACAAAGGGCAACCAAGGC